>DSBM01000030.1 GCA_011049425.1 Candidatus Aminicenantes bacterium | reverse complement strand
GTGAACGGACCGTACAAATCGGACCACTACCGTTATTAACCTGCATTTCTCACAACGATCTGCTGCAATGGCGGATATGGCCGCATTGACGGCGTTATGCTCGGTCATTCTTCTCAGCCATAGTGCTGCTATGCCTTCGAATAATGCCTGTCGCATGCCTTGTCACTACAACCATCTACGCCATTTCGCGACAATCCTTGTGGGAAACACAGGTTAGGATAAACAGCCGGCGGGCCGGTAACGGTCCGCCGGAAAATCTTGCCGCCGGGAGCGCAATCCCGGCCAAGCAGCATTCCGCCTGCTTATCCGGATTGAGTATGCGCACTCCGGGTCGACTAATTGCTATTTCAGTTTTTCACTGCGGGCTTTGAGTTCATTCAACAGGTGCATGGCCTGCAAGGGGGTGATGGTGGAGATATCAATCTCTTTCAGACGTCCGCGAATGTCGTCCCAGGCCTCTATCACCGCTGAATCCGGGAAAAGGCTGCCGGCTTGCGGCCGGATTTCCTTGATCCGTCCGGAGATGCGTTCGGTGATCAGGCGATTGAGTTCTTTCTTTTCAAGGTTCAGCAACACCTCTTTGGCGCGTTCGATGACGGTATCCGGGATGCCGGCGATACGCGCGACGTGGATGCCGAAACTCTGGTCCGTGGCTCCCGGCGAGACTTTATGAAGGAAAACCACGTTGTCTTGCCATTCCCGCACCGCAATATGGTAATTGCGCACCCCGTCGAATATGTGGGCCAGCGCCGTCAATTCGTGGTAATGCGTGGCAAACAGGGTTCTGGGTCGCGGTGGAGATTCGTGCAGGGTTTCGATCACCGCCCAGGCTATGGAAAGCCCGTCATAGGTCGATGTGCCGCGGCCGATCTCATCCAGCAGGATCAGGGAGCGAGCCGTGGCGTTGTTGAGGATGACAGCGGTCTCGATCATTTCCACCATGAAAGTGGATTTGCCTTCCATTAACGAATCCGAGGCACCGATTCGAGTAAAAATCCGGTCACATACTCCAATCTCCGCGCTCTCGGCCGGGACGAACAAGCCGGCCTGGGCCATGATGACGATGAGGGCGTTCTGACGAAGGTAGGTGGATTTCCCCCCCATGTTCGGTCCGGTGATGACCAGCACCTGTTCCCCGCTCCCGTTCATTTTTGTGTCGTTGGGGACAAAGTTCACTTCCGGATTGGTCTCGACTACGGGATGTCGGCCCCCGCTGATATGGAGGCGGCAATGATCGCTCACAGCCGGGCGGACGTAATTTCTCCGCCGCGCCAATTCCGCGGCGGCCGTCAACACGTCGAGTCGACCCATCAGCTCTGAGTTTCGCGCCAGCATTGCGGCATGGTTCTGGATTCGCGATATGATCTTTGCGAACAACTCTTTTTCCAATTGGATGCTTTTTTCTTCAGCCCGCAAAATACGATCTTCCAATTCCTTGAGCTCAGCGTGGACGAAGCGTTCGGCATTGACCAGGGTCTGTTTGCGTGTATAGGTGTCCGGGACCAGTGCCAGATGGGTCTTGGTGACCTCGATGAAATACCCGAACACTCTGTTGTACTTGATTTTCAGAGAAGAAATTCCGGTCTTTCTGCGTTCTTCCCTCTCCAATGCGGCGATGAGTTCGCGCGCATCGCGACTGATTGCACGCAAGTTGTCCAGTTCCTTGTGGTATCCTGGGCGGATCACTCGTCCTTCATTCAGGTTCGGGGCGGGATCAGTATCAACGGCCGCATCGATCATGGCCACAATCGGCTCCAGGGGGTCCAATCCGGAGTGGATATCGTTGATAATCGCCGTGTTGAATGCGCTCACGAGTTCCCGCAGTTCAGGTATGCGGCGCAATACATCCGCCAGCTTTATCAAGTGGTGAGGCTGACCCACGTTCAGTGAAATGCGAGAATTCAAGCGGGCAAGATCTCCGGCATCCTTTAATACGCGGCGGATTTCCGTACGCGTGATCAAGTCGCCGGCACAGGCTTCAACTCCATCCAGGCGTCGCTCAATGGCTGCGGGGTCTGCCAGAGGGTAGGAAAGCCAGTTGCGCAGCAGCCGTTTTCCCATTGGCGTAACCGTAAAATCAACCGCCCATAATAAACTGCCCCGGTTTGTCTGAGTACGAAGATTTTTTAAAATCTCCAGATTGCGATAGGCAACGGCATCCAGGATCAGGTGTGAAGCCAGGGGGACAAATCGCAGTGAAGTGATGTTTTTCAGCGCGGTTTTGCGCACGGACTGCAGGTACTTGATCAGTACTCCGGCGGCGCATATTGCCGCGCCAAATCCGGATAAGCCCAAACCTTCGATGCTTTCGATCTGTAACTGGGTGGTCAGGCGTGTTTCGTTTTCCACCTGGTGGTATTCATGCGATGCCATTCTGGTTATGGGAATCCGGGTCAACTCCGGAACCAGCCGTTCCAGTTCGCGCCAGTCCGTTTCATTGTTTTCCGGGATGATGACTTCATTCGGGGCCTTGCGGTAGAGTTCATCCGCCAGGGACGCCAAATCCCCGCAGTCGACACTTCTCACTTCGAATTCCCCTGCCGCAATGTCCGTAGTGGCCAGCGCGCCATGCACATCGTCCAGGAAAAGCGACGCCACCACCCGGTTCTCGGTGTCTCCGGTATCCATTTCCAGGGCTGTTCCCGGAGTCAGGACACGCGTGACTTCCCGCCTCACGATTCCTTTCGCCACGGCCGGATCTTCGACCTGTTCACATACGGCCACCTTGTAGCCGCGGTTCAGCAGTTTCCTGGCATAACCATCCAGGGCGTGGTAAGGCACACCACACATGGGAACAGCGTTGACTTTGTTTTTGTCGCGCGTGGTGAGTACTACTTCGAGCAACGGCGCAGCCGTACGGGCGTCTTCAAAAAACATTTCGTAGAAATCCCCCATGCGAAAAAAAAGAATGGCATCCGGGTACTCTTTTTTGATTGCCAGGTATTGCCGCAGCATGGGTGTCAGCGAGCGATCCGGCATATCCAAATTATAGCACAGGGCGAGCCTGGCTCCCAAGGTTGCGTTTTGGAAATCACTTCATCAATCTGCTATAATATCCGCAAATGCCACGTCCGCATGACACGGTTAACCTGAATTTTTCCAGTAATTTGAAGTATACCGAGTTCTCTGTTCTGGTTATGGAGTATCTGGGCAACTTGCTGCAGATCAGCGATGAGCGGTTTTTTCAGATTGAGATCGCACTCAGGGAAGTCATAAACAACGCCATTGTTCACGGCAATCGTTCAGATCCCGAAAAGCGGGTAAATGTCAGTTTCTCCTGGAACAGTGAGTATCTGCGTATCCGCATCCGGGACGAAAATCCCGAGGACGTGGATTTCGAACGCCTCGTCCGCGAAGCGGAGCAAAAGGATGTACTTAGTCCCAGCGGTCGTGGAATGCTTCTCATGCAGAGTTACATGGATTCATTGAGTTTTGAGTCCACTACCGAGGGCTCGGTGATCACCATGGAAAAGCGACTGTGAGCCTGGTAGCCGGACTGGATACCACTTCACGCCATGCCTCAATCGCTTTGGTCCGCGACGACCAACTCGTCATTGAATATAACTTTGTAACCCGTGACGAGTTGTCGGCCACCCTGGTTCCCGCGATTTCTTTCGTGCTCAACAGCGTCGGTGTAGCTGTACGCGACATCGATCTTTTCGGGATTGGTGTCGGCCCCGGGTTGTTTACCGGCTTACGTATCGGTCTCACGACCCTGAAGGGGTTGCTCTTTTCGGATCCCCGCCCGGTGGTCCCCGTGGTCACCCTTGAAGCGCTGGCCTGGAAGCTGCGCCAGTCCCGGCGTGTCCTGGTGCCGCTGATCGACGCGCGGCGTCGGGAAGTGTACATGGCCGCCTACCGTTTCAGCGGCGATGACCTTCCGGAAGAGGTTCTTGCTCCAAGGCTGGTCTGCATAGACGAGTTGCCGGATATCCTTTCGGATTGGAAGGAAATGCGTTTCACCGGTAACGGCGTTTCCGCGTACAGGCGGGAACTGAATGCCATGTTCCCCGGTTTTCGCTCCAGGGGCCGCTCCTCTTTCCTGGCATCGGAGATCTGTCGCATTTCGGTTATCCGTCACGCGCGCAATGAATCGATCACTCGCCTTGAAGACCTCCAGCCGCTTTACCTGCGTCCACCCGATGCGGAAGCGACCAGGCGGGAATGATCATCCGGCCCGCTCAACCCGAAGACGTAACCGCGGTTACTCAAATCGACCACGCATGTTTTCGCGACGGCTGGAGTGCGGATTATTACCGGGATGAGATTGCGAATCCCATCGCCCGTCTGATAGTGACGGAAGAATACGGCGAAGTCAGCGGATTTCTCTTGTTCTGGTGCCTGCCGCCCCAGGCCGACATATTGCGCATGGCCGTGCCCATGGAACGCCGCAACGAGGGTATCGGTGTTCAATTGGTGGAAAATATGTTGAAAACGGCTCAAAGCGAAGGAACGCGTGAAGTGTTTCTGGAGGTTCGCCGTTCAAACGAAGTTGCCCGGCGACTATACCGGAAAGCCGGTTTTGTGCAAACCGGAATCCGCTCAGATTACTACCGCAACCCCCAAGAAGACGCGGTGTGCATGGTGTGGCGTCAGCGCAGGTAAAAATCGGGGTCCGCCTTGACGCGGCGGTCAAATGTTTCCCTTTCTCTCTGCCAGAATTCCAGGCCGGCATCGACAAAAACTTCCACCACGACGGGATCAAAAAGCTTGCTTTTGTTTTCCTGCAAATCATCCAAAGCGACCTGAAATGTCACGGCATCACTGTAGGGGCGCTTGGTCGTCATGGCGTCAAATGCGTCGGCAACCGCAAAGATCCGCGATCCCAGCGGGATTTTTTTTCTACGTAATCCATCCGGATAGCCGCTGCCGTCAAAGTGTTCGTGGTGGTGAAGAACGATCTGGGCGGATTCTTCAAGGAACTTGATTTTGCACAGGATTTCATATCCCAGGACCGGGTGGGTTTTCATGATTTCCCATTCAAGGGGGGAAAGGCGGCCGGGCTTGCGCAGGATGGCATCCGGGATGCCGATTTTTCCGATATCGTGCAAAAGTGCGGCGTACTCCAGAGCTTTCAGGAATTCCGGATCATTCAGCTCTAATCGGCGGGCCAATTCCATGGTATAACTCATGACCCGGAAGGAATGCCCCTGGGTTTCCGTATCCCGTGTGTCCAGTGCGGTTACCAGCGCGCTCAGAGTGAACCGATAGGTCTTGTCCAGTTCCTTGAGTGCATGTCGCAGTTCAATGGTGCGCGCCTCAACTTTGCGCTCCAGTCCACGCTGGTACTCACGGTTCTCCAGGATCAGGTGGCGTTTCTCAATGGCCTTGCCGGCAATGGCCGCGACTTCATTGAGTTTGAAAGGTTTGGATACATAGTCATATGCACCCTTTGACATGGCGGCAATCGCAGATTCCACGTCTTTGACCGCGGTGATCATTACCACCATCACATCATCGTCCAGTTTCTTGACGTCGTCGAGCAATTCGATGCCCGTACGACCGGGCATGCGAATGTCGGACATGATCAAATCGATGTCGGGGATGTTGCGAAACTTTTCCAGGGCTTCAAACGCGTCCGCCGCCAGGAGGCATTGGTAACCCTCTCCACTCATGAAATCCCCGAGCAATTCGCGGATATCCTCCTCGTCATCGGCGATGAGGATTGTACCTTTGTTCATGGATATCTATTTAGCATATCCGCCATGCATAGTAAATAACAGTTCAAACAACCGGATATCCGGCAATCCCGAGAATCAGATTCCGGCCAACTCACGGATTTTTTCGACGCGGTTTACCTGTTCCCAGGGGAAGGTGTCGCGACCGAAATGTCCGTATGATGCTGTTTTCAAGTAGATGGGTCGCCTCAGGTCCAATTCCCTCAGAATGTCGGCGGGTTTCAAGGGGAAGACCTGGCGCACGATCTGAACCGCGCGTTCTTCCGTTATCTTGCCGGAGCCGAAGAAGTTGACATTTACCGAAACCGGTTCCGCTACGCCGATGGCGTAGGCCAACTGGATTTCACATTTGTCGGCGATTTCCGCGGCTACCAGGTTCTTGGCGATATAACGGGCTACGTAGGTAGCGGAACGGTCCACTTTTGACGGGTCTTTGCCGGAAAACGCTCCGCCGCCGTGGCGTCCCATGCCGCCGTAAGTATCTACAATGATCTTACGTCCCGTAAGGCCGGCATCGGCAAACGGACCGCCACGCACGAACTGGCCTGTGGGGTTGACATAAAAACGTGTATCTCCGTTCAGCCAGTCACCGCAGACGGGCCGGATCACCTTTGCGATGACATCTGCCTCGATGCGATCATGGGGAATACCTTCATCATGCTGGTTGGAAATCACCACCGCGGTCACCCGCGTGGGTTTTCCGTCCCGGTACTCCACAGTTACCTGGGACTTGCCGTCCGGACCCAGGTAGTCCAGTTCTTTGGATTTGCGTACCTCGGCCAGGCGCTGGGTCAACTTGTGGGAGAGGTGGATGGCCAGAGGCATGAACTCGTGATTTTCTCGGCAGGCGAAGCCGAACATCATGCCCTGATCACCCGCGCCCTGCTCGTGCTCACTGGTGGCGGTCACGCCTTGATCGATATCCGGGGACTGCTCTTCCAAGTGTACCAGCACAGCGCAGGTTTCGGCATCGATTCCATACGATGAGCGGGTGTAGCCGATGTCTGTCAGGGTTTTGCGCACGATGTGGGGGATGTGAATGTAGCCGGTGGTCGTCAACTCACCCGCCACCACGACCATTCCCGTTTTTGTAAGGCATTCCACCGCAACCCGGGATTCGGGATCCTGGCGCAGGCATTCGTCGAGAATGGCATCGGAGATCTGATCGCAGATTTTGTCCGGATGCCCCTCGGTTACGGATTCAGATGTAAACAGATAGGTTCCTTTGACCATTTCGGTTTCCTCCAGGAAAAGAGACAGGATTGACTGTCAATATTAGCAAAAAACCGGGTAGGTGTCAATGCGGCCACGGCAGCCGGGAGCCATCCGCCTGGCTGCCGGGCGGTTCGGCATGATCACAGGTATTACTTCCCGGAATAAATCGCGAAGGCCTCTTCAACCGATTTGCCGTAAACCGTGATTGCGGTTACGGCGTTGGCCATGCGTACGGCTTCATCCAGGGGTTTTTGATGGATGTTTCGCCCGGTGGCGTTACCGGCGGCTCCCGAGACAAAAATCTGATCATGCAGCATCTGCATGAATGCCCTGGGTTCGATACTGGAACCGCCGGCACACAACACTTTTGTGCGACCGGCGGCGCGGGTGGCCTGTTTGAAAACCTCTTTGGAATCTTCTCCTTCCAGTTTTGGATAGTTCACCTTGACGAAGTCCGCTCCCAGAGTGGCGGCCACGCCGGTCGCACCGGCAATGATGTCCGGGTGTTTTTCGTCTTTTACCGCCTGTCCCCGGGGATAAATCCAAAGTACGGTGATCAATCCGTGCTGATGCGCCTGGAATACCGCCTGGGCGGCTTCACGCAGCATCAGGTGTTCGAATTCGCTGCCCAAATAGATGGTGTAGCCCACACCGAGAACATTGAGTCCGGAACGCCGCTTAAACGTAACCACCTGCTCGACGTCCACCATCTGCAGTGATACCGGATCACGCTGGACCGTTTTCACCAGGTTGGTCTTGGAATTCAATTTTACCAGGTACGGAACTTCCGGATAATCCCCGCCGTAAGCGGAGATCAATCCCAGCTGGGTGGCAAACACCCCGACTTCCGCGGTGTCGGCGATGCGGAACAGATGTTCCGGGTCATTGTCGTCCGCGGCGATTCCGTCACCAAAGAAATCCTTGTTCAGGTGTTCGATTTTCTGGTCGCCGGCAAACAACATCAAGCGATCGGATCCCAGAGTGATGTCGTCGTAGTTGTTGATATACTCGTTGATCCGGTCATTGGGCACATCGGCGGGAATATTGAACTGATCTTCCATGACAGCCTCCTGATTGCATACTACGCAATCAGGAAGGATTTTTCAAGGCAAGAAAGAAATCAATCATTCAAGGCGGGTGCGGGGGAGACGAAGTGATGTCTCCCCCGCCAGCCAATTCCGTGTTTAGAAACGATACGTAAAGGCGATATTGGGTACCACCATGGACATGCCGTGAATTCCCGGCATACCGTGTTTAAGGCCCACTGGAACCTCGCGATCCTCTCCGAATCCGAACTCCACCGCCACGTCCAGGCTGATTGAATCCGTGTGGTAGCCCACGCCCACAGTCGCCCAGTTGTAGGTAAATTGCGGCAACAGGATATTGGCGGTTTCCAGCGGTCCGGGAGCGGGATCGTAATAGTATCCGGCACGCAGGGCCCAGATGTCGTTCAGGCGGTATTCCATGCCGAAGCGCCACTGGATTTTACTCTCCCACTGCAGTTCGAACTTGCCGGCTTTGGCAAATGCCGCCTGCCAGGCCAGATTCTCGTAAGTGACCGGAATATCCGTCAGTTTTTTCCAGTCGGTGTACTGCAGGTCCGCAGTGATGGTGAGGCGGTCCATGGGTTTAACCGCAACACCGAATCCAATCCACATGGGCCAGTCGGCGGAACGTTCCGCATCCGAAGTAACGGAAAGCCCCAGGATGCCGGCACCGCTCATGGTTGCATCCCCTTTCATTTTCACGCTGATGGGAGTTTTAAAGGTCAAGCCGAAACTCAACATCTCAGAGGGCTGGAACATGGCGCTGATGGTTCCGCCCACGGCCATACCGGTCAGGTCTTCCTCGTATTGCACGAGTCCCGGGCGTTTGATCTTCAGCAGTCCGTAGTAAATGTTCAAGGCTGCTCCCAGGGTAAGCTGGTCGGTCACGCGTACAGCCACGGCCGGAGATAAGGCGATGATGCCCACCATGCTCTCCCATTCCAAAACAATGCCGGAGGACAGCGGAGTCAGATCGGCGCCGGGCCAGGTGGCCCCGGAACCGGAGGGCACGTAGCCCAGGATGCCAACCACCACTTTGTCGGAAAGTGGTTTGATGTAGCCGATGGCGCCCGATGGATAGGCTTTGCTTTCCGTTTCCGTGTTGATTCCGGCCATTGCGAATTCATAGGTCCCGTGGGGCATAATGGCACTGCCGTAAAGCGAGAAAATCGGTCCTTCCTGCTTGATCATGCCGGCGGGGTTCCAGAAAATGGCGCTGTAATCATCCGCCAGGCCCACAAAGGCGCCTCCCATCCCGATGGCCTTGGAGCCGACGCTGTTCAGGTTGAGTCCATTGGCCGCCAGGCTCGTGCTGAGAAGCAGAACCCCGGCAACCGCAAAAGCTTGTTTCAGAATGCGTTTCATGCAACCTCCTCTCTCAAATTGCAGTCCCGGAAATTATAATCAAAACGGTTTGCATTTGCAAACGTTAACATTTCACAAGATTAAAGTAGAAAAGTTGAAGAGTTGGAAAGTTCTCAACTTCTCGGTTCTTTTGTTTTCAGGGCTGTTTGCACCTTGGCGGCAAGTTCGCGAATGGTGAACGGTTTCTGGATGAAAAGGGTTTTGTTTTTTAGACTGATCTGTTTGTCAATGATCTCCTCTGAATATCCGGACATGAACATGATTTTACTGTCCGGGCGGTTGCGCGCCAGTTCGGCGGCAAGTTCGCAACCGTTCATGCCGGACATGATGACGTCGATGATCAGGAGGTCAATCCCGCCGGAAAATCCGCAGGAGACTTCAATGGCTTCATCCGCACTGTCGGCCGTCAGAACGTGGTAACCCAGTTCCTGAAGCATGCGTTGCCCCAGTTTCAATATGGGCGGCTCATCCTCAACCAGCAGGATGGTTTCTTTCCGTTGCCTGGGTGCACTCGGTTCCGGATCCGGCCCTGCAATGGATGGTCTCTCAATATGTCTGGGCAGGTAAATGTGAAAAGTGGATCCGCGGCCGGGCTCGCTGTAGGCGTGGAGGAATCCTCCATTCTGTTTCACGATGCCATAGACAGCGGATAAACCCAATCCGGGGGCCATGTTTGTTTCCTTGGTGGTAAAAAAAGGGTCAAACACGTTGGCCAGTGTTTCCCGGTCCATGCCGCAGCCGTTGTCACTTATGGAGAGGCGGATGTATTCACCCGGCAGAAAGCCGGCATGGAGGTTTAGCTGTTCATTCTCCACCGTCAGGTTTTTTGTTTCAATTGTGACCCGGCCTTTCCCGGAGATGGCGTCACGGGCATTGATGCACAGGTTGGCCAGGATCTGGTCGACCTGGGTGGGATCGATGTGTACCGGCCACACGTGTTCACCGGGTTGCCAGGACAATTGCACATGCTCGCCGATCAAATGTTTCAGCATGCGCACCATGCCGGCAATGGTGTCATTCAGGTTCAATCTTCGGGGCATTGCCGTTTGTTTTCGGGTGAATGTCATTAGTTGACGGGTCAGATCCGCGGAACGCCGGGCCGCGCGTCGGATTTCCTTTAATTCCATATGCAGGTCATCGGCGGGATCAACTTTCTCCATTGCTGTTTCGGCATGTTGCTTGATCACGCTCAGGATGTTGTTGAAATCATGCGCGACACCACCCGCCAGTCGTCCCATGGATTCCATTTTCTGGGCCTGGGCCATTTGCTCGCGCAAATATTCCCGCTCCTCTTCGCCGTGACGACGCTCGGTGATGTCCCGGATAATTCCCCCGACTCCCATGCGATCGCCTTTCAGGAGGATGGGAAACTTGGTGGTTTCAAATACCCTGTGGCCGATGTTTTCTTCCGTTACCCCAACCGAGTGGGTATTCAGCGTGCGCAGGTCAGATTCCCGGCGTTTTTCGGCCGCGGAAACTTCCATTAACTCGAAATCCGTTCGCGTGAGTACATCTTCGCGGGAACGTTTAAAGAACGCCACCATGGCATCGTTGACGACTACGTAACGGAATTGTTCGTCTTTCACAAAGATCATGTCGCGGTTGGCGTTTATGAAGGCCTGGTACAATTGCCGGCTTTCCTTTAACTCATCTTCCGCCCGGCGAATTTCGCTAATGTCCTCACCGGAAGAAAGTGTGCCGATAATTTGTCCGTGATCGTCCCTGATAACGGCGTTGTGCCAGGCAATCAGTTTTTGCTCGCCCCGCAGGGTCAGGACCGGGCCTTCCTGGTATTCACGACTTTTCTTTTTTTCCTGCACGATGTCCTGGAAAACATTTCGCACCTGGGCGCGTCGCGGTTCAGGAATGAAATGGCCAAACCAGTCCAGTCCCCGGATCTCTTCCGCTTGGCCTCCCAGTATCTCGCAACCGCGGCGGTTGATCATGGCAACCCGGCCGGAATTATCCAGCGCCAGTATCATGACTCCCGCCATATTTAAAAAGAGTTGGGCGCGTTCCAGTTCAAATCCGGGCAGACTGCGCAATGAACCGGTCAGGGTGGATTGATGCGGGCCATCCTTATTGTGAACCGGTTTCTTTTTTGCCATTGTGAATATCTCGGTCGAGGTTTTACTCTACTATTGTACTGAAATGATTTCAACATATCCAAAACGCGACACTTCGGCGATCATGAACCGGTTATGGTATACTTTGGTTATCCAAAGGAGCCTGATCCATGAAGTATCCCATTGTTTGCCTGATTATCCGCGATGGTTGGGGTTGGGGTCCCCCGGGGCCGGGCAATGCCATCCTGAACGCACAGACTCCCCACACCGACTATTACCAGGCGCGGTATCCCACTTGCCTGGTGGAAACTTCAGGCCGGGCGGTCGGCCTGCCGCCGGGGTACCAGGGAAACAGCGAGGTGGGACACCTGAATATCGGCGCCGGTCGTGTCGTGTACCAGAGCCTCACGCGCATTGATCAGGCCATTGAGTCCAAAGACTTTTACGAGAACGAGGAGTTAGTGGCGGCGGTCGAGATTGCCAGGCGCAACGGCACCTGGCTCCACCTGATGGGGCTGATCCAGGAAGAGGGCGTCCATGCCGCTACCCGCCACGCCCTGGCCATTCTTGAAATCTGTGCAAAAAGAGGGTTGGACCGGGTATGGATCCATGCCATCACCGATGGGAGGGATACACCGCCCCAATCCGCCCGCAAACACCTGGAATTTTTGCAGCAGGGAATGGAGCGTATCGGCGTGGGCCGAATTGCGACGGTAATGGGCCGCTATTACGCCATGGACCGGGACACACGCTGGGATCGCACACAACTGGCGTATGAAGCCGTGGCCGCGGCCAGGGGCTTTTCCGCTTCCGACTGGAGAGATGCCGTATCCCGGGCGTATAAAGAAAATGAAACCGATGAGTTCATCCGGCCGCGGGTACTGCCGGATTACCCGGGCCTGAAAGACGGGGCCGCGGTGATTTTTTTCAACTTCCGCTTTGACCGTACGCGCCAGTTGACGCGTGCCCTGGTGGAACCGGATTTCAGTGAATTTCCGGTTCAGCGCAGGGACCTGTACTTTGTGGCCATGACCCATTACTACGACAACGGCAATTTCAAAGAGGCTTTTCCGGAACTGGAGCATAAAAATGTTCTGGGCGAGGTGCTCTCTCTCAACCAAATCCAACAGTTGCGCATCGCGGAAACGGAAAAATTCGCCCACGTGACCTTTTTCTTTAACGGTTTGCGCAACGAGCCTTTCGCTGCTGAAGACCGTATCCTGGTCACCAGCCCGCGCGTGGCCACCTACGATCTGCAGCCGGAAATGAGCGCGCCGGAAGTGCGGGACCGCCTGGTTGACGACATCGAACATCTGCGTCACCCGGCGGTGATCTGCAATTTCGCCAATTGCGACATGGTGGGACATACGGGGGATTATCCCGCCATCGTGCGTGCCGTGAAGACCGTGGACGAATGTGTTCACCGGGTGGTGGAAGCCGTGCTGGCCAAGGGGGGCGTGTGCCTGATCACGGCGGATCACGGCAATGCTGAGCAGACCCGCTTGGAAGACGGATCACCCATGACCTCCCATTCCACGAATCCCGTACCCCTGACGCTGGTGGCCAAGGAACCCCCACGCTTGCGGTGCGGCGGCGGCCTGGCCGATATCGCGCCCACTTTCCTCAAATTGCTGGGCATCGACCCCCCCGCGGAAATGACGGGCAGATCATTGCTGGTCCTGGCTGATGAGGAGAACGAATGAATCGTTCCAGAGTCCGCCATATCCGCATTCCCGTGGGTGAACTGGAAACCAATACATACCTCCTGCATGCACCCGGTTCCGCTGATTGTCTGTTGGTGGATCCCGGGGCAGAGCCGGAGCGGATCCGGGACAGTCTGGAGCAACAGAAACTCATTCCCGTTTTAATCTTGTTGACCCATTGTCATATCGATCACACCGGGGCTGCAAGCGAATTGGCACGGCGGTACTCGGTTCCTGTATCTGCGCACGAACAGGCGGCTCCCTTGCTAAAGAATCCGTTCAACGCCGAGATGGCAGCCGCTTTCGGGTTGGACCTGCCCCCGGCCGCGGACCGCCTTCTCCGGGACGATGAGGTGCTGAGCGTTGCCGGGCTGTCATGGCGGGTGTGGCACACACCGGGTCATTCGCCGGGCTCAATCTGCCTGCTATGCGCTGACCTGCTGGTTTCCGGTGACACCTTGTTTGCCGGTTCCGTGGGCCGCACAGATCTGCCTGGAGGAGATTTTGCCCTGCTGCAGGCGTCATTGGATCGGCTCAAAACCCTGCCGCCCCATACTCGCATCCTGCCCGGTCACGGAGAAGAGTCCATCCTGGAGCGGGAACTGCGCCATAACCCTTTCATGTAATATCGGAGTCATCATGATGAATGACCGGGTGCGCAAGGGCACGGGTTGGAGCGATGCCGCCTTTGAGCGGGACCGGCGCAACTGGATGGCCTACCTTCGCATGGAGCGCGGCCTGGCGGAAAACACATCGTGTGCGTACGCCAACGCCCTGGATCACTGGGGACAATGGCTGAAAAAGCGCAACTGCCATCATCTCGCGATTCCCGACGTTTTGGTGGTGGAGTTTGTGCGCTACCACGCGTCGCGGGGTCACGGCGTGGCTTCACGCGCGCAGTTGATTTCGGCGTTGCGCAATTTCTACAACTATCTGCTGGCGGATGAAGCCGTGCCGGGGAACCCGTTTTCCGGGCTCCCCCTGCCGCGGCGTTGGAAGTCTCTGCCGCAATACCTGACGGTTGAGCAGGTCACCGATCTGTTGGAACGCCCCGACGTTTCCACCCCCCTGGGCCTGCGCAACAAGGCGATCCTGGAGTTGATGTACGGCACCGGCCTGCGCATCTCCGAGGTCTGCGGCCTGCGCCGGGAAGATGTCTACCTGGCGGAGCACTTTCTGCGCGTGACCGGCAAGGGCGGGCGGGAACGGGTGGTTCCCTGCGGCGACACCGCGGTTTCCTGGATAACCCGCTACGTGGAGAACGCGCGGCCGATGCTGCTCAAGGGTAGGGCGGCGGCGGAGATGTTCGTGAACCGCAGCGGGCGGCGCCTGAGCCGCCAGGGGCTGTGGAAGATCATCAAGGGTTACGCCCGGGAACTGGGGATTTCCACGGAGCTGACGCCCCATACCCTGCGCCACTCCTTTGCCACCCACCTGGTGGAGGAGGGGGCGGACCTGCGCTCCGTGCAGATGATGCTGGGTCACGCCTCCATCACCACCACGGAGATCTACACCCACGTCTCCCGCGGTAAGATCCGCTCCCACTATGAAAAATTCCACCCCCGCGGCGGAGACGCCCCCCCACAGGAAATGGATCCGGAAAAAGATAAATAGCCCGGCACCAACCCGCGGATAAAACCAGGGAACCAGGCTCCGAATCAGCCATGGAGCTTTTGGTGCCCGGTTTCGAGGTGGGAGCGGGTGTGCGTCAGTTGTACTCTTCGGGTTTGTCCAGGAAGTTGACCAGCTTGCGGGCCTTTTTCTTCAGTTTGCGCAACGCCTTGGCCTCGATCTGACGGATGCGTTCACGGGTGACCTGGAACTCCTGGCCGACCTCTTCCAAAGTGTGTTCGTTGCCGTCCCGAAGTCCGAAGCGCATCTCGATCACGCGGGCCTCGCGGTCGGTCAGGGAGGAAAGGATCGTCTCCAGTTGCTCTTTGAGGTTCATCTGCGAAACGATCTCCGGGGGAGATACGGTCCTATCATCTTCGAGGAAATCGCGCAGATGGGAATCATCGTCTCCCACCGGGGTTTCCAAAGAGATGGGCTCCTGGGCGATTTTCAAAATCTTGCGAATCTTGTCCGCGGAAAAGCCGGTTTCTTCAGCAATCTCATCTTCGGTGGGTTCGCGCCCCAGTTCCTGGACCATGCGGCGCTGGGTGCGGTTGATCTTGTGAATGGTCTCGATCATGTGGACCGGGATGCGGATGGTGCGTGCCTGGTCGGCGATGGCGCGGGTGATGGCCTGGCGAATCCACCAGGTGGCGTAGGTGGAGAACTTGTATCCCCGCTGATACTCGAACTTCTCAACCGCTTTCATCAGGCCGATGTTGCCTTCCTGGATGAGGTCGGAGAACTGCAGGCCCCGGTTGATGTACTTTTTGGCGATGGAAACCACCAGGCGCAGGTTGGACTCTACGAGGTCGTTCTTGGAGTATTCGATCAGGCGCTGGCCTTCTTCAATGTCATGACAGGTCTTGGCCAGATCCTCCGGCGTGATCTCGTATTTCTGGTTCAGGTTCTCCAGGCGCCGGTTGTAGTTGGCGATCTCCGCATTGATCTCCCGTCTTTTGGGCGATCGGGCGCGGTGGGCTTTGGCATCCGCGTTGAGCTTTTCTATCCGGCGGGAGACATGCCGGTAGTTTTCCTGGAGCTGGGTGATCTTGTTGATGAATGCCTTTTTGTGTTCGTAGAGAATCGACATATCCTGGATCAGGTGGGTGATTTCCACCATCTTCTTGGCAATGGTGAAGTTCGACACCTGGGATTTTTTCAGGGTTTTCAATTCCCGCTTGAAATGGTTCAGGTTCTCGAATTGTTTGAGAAAACGGCCTCGTACCCGTTGCTTTTTGGATTCATCGTAAATATCTTCGTTGACGTCAATGACCTCGTCGATGTCTTTGACCCCTTCCAATACATCCCGGCCCAGTTCGATGACGGAATTCAGCACGATGTTGGTCTTGGATAACGCCTTGATGACCTTTTTCTCTCCGCGTTCGATCCGCTTTGCGATACGGATCTCTTCTTCGCGGCTGAGCAGATTGACGCTGCCCATTTCCCTCAGGTATTGCCGCACCGGGTCACCCACGATCTCGTTGCGCTCTTCGGCCGATTTAACGGGTTTGTTACTGGGGACCTTGATGATTTTCAACTCGTGTTCGGTGAAGTACGCTTTCAGGAAGCGCAACTTGCTTTTTAACTCTTCTTCACTTTCAAAGAGGTTGTAAATAAAAGAGCTTTCAATCATGCCGAAATTTTTCCGAGCCCGTTTCTGTATGGATCGTAATTCCTTGCGGTGGGTTTCAAGGAAATCACTGTACTGCTTTTCAAAAGGCAGCGTGGACGCTGTTTCCCGGGGGGAAACGGTGATGTTGACCGCCATTAACCGATTCAAAACTTCTTTGCGACGCGAAACCAAACTGTTTTCGTGCAGGAAGCGGGTGAATTCCGCATGATCGATGCGTCCATCGTCATCATGCGACATCTCTACCAGTTCGTCTATGATTTTGGGCGAAACGCTCGCGGCCGAAACGGAATTTTCTTCAGTAGCGGCCGCTTCAGCGGATGCTTTCTCTGGCGCCTTTTTGCTCAAAGGGCTCCTCCTTGGATACCTTGTATTTCTTTTTCAGGTATTGGGATTTCTGTTGCATCAAGCGCAAAGCCTCGGCGGAATTGTTGTCTCTTTCCGCTACGCGGATGCGGGCGTTGATTTCTCGGATCCGTGCTTTGTTCAACCGTTCCTGG
Organism: Candidatus Aminicenantes bacterium; assembly: GCA_011049425.1. NCBI lineage: Bacteria > Candidatus Aminicenantota > Candidatus Aminicenantota bacterium. The sequence continues at coordinate 37,173 of DSBM01000030.1, read as the reverse complement.
AAAGAAAGAAAACAATTGTGGACCTGTCTACAATTGGCTTCCTGGTCGACTGGGATTTCCTGGGCGGCCAGCAACATTTCCTGCAGCAACGCGGCCTCGGGCCCGGAAAGATCTTTCCATATGCCGTCCATCTGTTCAAAACATTGGGCGGCACCGTTGTAGCGTTGCATCAATTGACGCAAAAGATTGCGGCAGGTAAGGATGTTCACAAGTTCGTCCTGAAGCAGGGGGCGGATTTCGCTCAGTATCGCCGGGCTGGCCAACAGGGATTGCAAAAACTCCTTTTCCGAGGGGGAAATCAGCAAGGGTTGCCGGGATTCACGATTTGAGACAGATGGGGAGTGGACATGCCTTTGGGGAAGGTGATGCAAATCCACCTGGAACGCGTCAGCCGTACGGCGCCGGTATTCCTGACGGACAATGGGGTCGGAGATCTCGTTCACGACGCGCAACACCTGATCCAGGGCGCCGCGTTTGTGCTCGGGATGGCGGGGATCCATCTCTTCCATGAAGTGATTGAGCAGGAAGCGGAACCCGTCTTCAGCCGTCGCGATCCTTTCCTCTACACCGCGTGCTCCCTTTGAACGCACGAAATCATCGGGATCCTTGTCTTTGCCGCAGTCCATTACCCTGGGGCTGACATTGTGGGTCAGCATGCATTCCACGCCCCGCAGGGTGGCGTGAACGCCGGCGTTATCGCCGTCGTAGAAAAGGTAAATCTCATCGGTATAACGGTTCAGCAAGTGGACCTGCTCACCGGAGAGTGCGGTCCCCAAGGCGGCCACGGTGTTGCGGACACCGAACTGATGCAGAGTGATCACATCGAAATAACCCTCGACCAGAATGGCTCGTCCGGATTCACGAATGTGTTCCCGGGCCTGGTGAAATCCGTACAAATGGCGGCTTTTGTGAAATAGCGGGCTTTCAGGCGAGTTCAGGTACTTAGCGGAATCATCGAACAGGGTCCGTCCGCCGAAGGCGATTATTTTTCCGGATTCCGAGAGAATCGGGAACATGATACGGCCACGGAAGCGGTCGTAAACCCGGCCTTCACGGCCGCGGCCCAGTAAGCCGATTTCCACCGCTTTGTCCAGGTCCGCTCCGTCTTTTTGCAGGTGCCGAAGCAGGGAGTCCCAGCTGCTTGGGGCATAGCCGAGGGCGAATGATTCGCTGGTGGCCTCGGTGATGCCGCGTTTCGCCAGGTAGTCGCGGGCGTGTTTCCCCTCAACACCATCCAGCAGATTGGCCCGGAAGTGGCGCAGAGCGCTGTCGTTGGCCGTCACGTAGGCGTCCAGGGAGGGGCGGGGGGAACCGGCTTCTCTGCGTTGTCGCTCAATCGGAAGGTTGAAGCGCTCGATCAGAAAATCCATGGCTTCAGGGAAACTGAGGTTTTCCATTTCCTGCACCAGGGTGAAGATATCACCCGATTTGTGGCATCCAAAACAATGAAAGATATTGCGTTCCGGCATAACGGAAAAGGAAGGGGTCTTTTCACTATGAAACGGACACAAGGCCTTGAAGTTTTTTCCGGATGGTTTTAACTGTACGTAGAGGGATGCCACGTCAATTATGGATAGACCTCTTTTAATCTGTTCTTTGGTGTCCATGAAAAAAAAGTGAACAACCAAGTATGTTGTGATAATTAAGGGGATTTGTCAACACTGCGTTGACACACTGCGTTGACACACTGCGGCCGGTCAAAGAAGTACAAGAAATGCCAATCCCGCCGAGAAGCCGCCCATTTGAATGGTTTCCGTGACAGCGGTAATGGAGGCATCGGTGTAATGAACGGCGATCTCAATAGAAAAGCGCGAAGACAGGGGAAATCCGGCCCCCACCGTCAGGTCATATCCTCCGCCCTGTTCGTTGGTTTCCCCAATGGCCGAGGTTTCCGTAACCAGCAGGTAGTGATACCCGGCTTCGAGAAAGGGCTGCACGCGCTTCAACCGGAACGTGTGGCGCAATCCCAGCGTCAGCGGATAGAGTCTGAGGCGGCTGATTTCTCCGGTAAATGATGTTTCGCCGTTGCGCTGGTAATGCCCCGCTCGCAGACGCAGCGAAAAACCCCGCCAAACTGTGGCATCAAGCTCCAGCCCATAGGTCAGATCCGGGTCCTCGCCGTAAATCTGTTGAAAAACGGCGTCTCGGGGAAGGAATCCCCCCACGTAAGCGCCGAACTTCACGCCCCTGGCCGGCAGGGTCACGGCTGCCATGAAAAGGAAAAGCAGGAGCGGGTGCAAGCGTTTCATGCCCAGTTAGTAACATGAGCCGGGCAAAAAGTAAACCCGGTGGATTTCAATACGCTCCGGGACCCGGTATAATGGAAAAACAACCTGGGAGAAATACCATCGATCTAGCGACGTTCAGAATCCGGATTCAAAAAAGAATTTTCTATTCCGAGACCACGGGTTTCGGTGTTTTCCGTGTCAGCGGGTTACCCGCCGGAAAAAACCGCGTAATCGTAGGCGAGTTGCTGGATGTGTCTGAAGGGGACACCTTGGACGTCAAGGGCCGTTTTATCCACCATTCCCGATTCGGAGAGCAATTCCGCGTTGAGGAATATCGCGCGGTTATGCCCGGAGATCATGCGGGCATTACGGCCTATCTCTCTTCCCGGGGCATCAGGGGCCTGGGGCGAAAGACAGCTGAAAAAATCGTTGCCCAATTCGGCAAGGAAACTTTAGAGATACTTCAAGAACGTCCACAGGATCTGCTGCGTGTGAAAGGCGTGGGGCGATCCCTGGTTGAACAGATCCGCACCTCGTTCAAAGACCGGCGGATCTTGAGAGAGCTTACGGTGCGCCTGGCTCCAGCGGGTATCGGCACGGCCACTATTCTGCGTGTCGTGCGGGAATATGGTGAACAATCGTTGCTGGTATTGGAATCCGATCCCTATGTCTTGGTTGACTCCGTGCGCGGAGTCGGATTCCGCATTGCCGATACCATCGCCCGGGCAATGGGGATTCCGGCCCAGGATCCGCGCCGCTTAAACCGCGGAATCGATCATGTGCTGGAGCAGGCGGAAAACCAGTACGGCGACTTGTTTATGGAGCGCCATCGCTTGGTTGTCGCCGCGGTGCGCTTACTTGATGTCGATGAAGAACTGGTTCTGGATGCGGTTCAGAATCAGATTGAACGCGGTCGACTGGTTGAGGAAAGGGATACGGAGCCCCTTGTCCTGAGTCTGCGCAACCATTGGGTGGAAGCGGAATCCGCCCGGATGTTAAAGAGGATGGTTGACAGGGAAATTTCGAAGGCCGTCTCCGATTTGGGTCCGGCCCTGAAGGGTATTGACCCCCCATTGACATCGGAACAACGCGATGCGGTAAGCGCGGCGGTTTCCCATCCGGTCACCGTGATCACCGGAGGTCCGGGTACGGGGAAGACCACCATTATCCGGGCCGTAATTGAAACCTTCTCCATGTCCCACTTGCGGGTGAAAGTCGCGGCACCGACCGGACGGGCGGCCAAACGGATCGAGGAAGCGACCGGTTTTCCCGCGTCCACCATCCACCGATTGCTGAAAGTCAGTCCGGAGACACGGCGTTTTACCCATGACGAGAGCAACCCGTTGCCGGTGGATGCGGTGGTGGTGGATGAATTCTCCATGGTGGACATTCACCTGTTTTACGCCCTGCTACGGGCCCTGGATGCCCGTACACGCCTTGTGGTTATCGGTGACAAAGACCAGCTTCCTTCCGTGGGGCCGGGCAATGTGTTGCGGGACATGATCCAGAGCGGGTATTTCCCCCTGGTTTCCCTGCATCGCAATTTCCGTCAAACCGGTGACAGCCTGATCGTGGAAAACGCCTACCGCATCAACTCCGGAGATTCCCTGGTCTTGAAGCCCTATGGCCCGGAGCTTGATTTTGTTTTTGTGCGGGTGTCCACTCCAGCCCAGGCGGCGTCCAAGGTGCTCGGCATACTGGAACACCTGGCGCCCCGTTATATGGTCAACTCGGCGGAGCTGCAGATTCTGGCGCCCATGTACCGGGACGAGGCCGGGATCGACCGTCTCAATGCCGTGATTCAGGAGCGGTTCAACCCGGAACCGGTTTGCCTATCCAGGGAGCAGATGCGGTTTAAGCGCGGCGACAAAGTCATGCAACTGAAGAACGATTACGACCGGGATGTGTTTAACGGTGAGCAGGGCGTGGTGACTGATTTCAATGACGATGAGAAAAAGATCATCGTTGATTTCGACGGCCGGTTCACCGAGTACGCGGTGGATGAGACTGAGGATTTGACCCTGGCATATGCCATGTCGATTCACAAGTCCCAGGGCTCCGAGTACGATTGTGTGATTCTCGTTCTTTTGCCCCAGCATGCAATGATGCTGAATCGTGAAATATTCTATACGGCGGTGACTCGCGCCCGCAAGCGTCTTTTCCTGGTCAGTCATGAGGCGGCCCTGCAGCCGGCCCTGGCCAATTCCACTCCGAATCGTCGCCGGACCCGTTTGCCCCAACGCCTCAGGGAGACCTTTGAAAACCGGAGTCCGGAGGCAAGCGCGGATGAGTATGGTATAATGCCTGTATGAATGCAACTCGGCGCGCATCATTCACGCAGGTTTTGCGGATCGTACTCTCCCTGGCCATCATCGGTTATGGCTTGTGGACGTCCAACTGGGTGGGCCTGCTGGGGCTGGTAACGCTGTTGAGCGCGTTGAGCGGAACCTGTCCGCTGGTCGTGCGTTTTCCCTCCCGCCACTGAGGTTCTTTATCCATGAACCAGATGGCTGCGAATCGTTCCCCGCAATTGGAGCAGTGCCTGCGGCGGGACGTCATGCTCTGGGACGGCGCCATGGGTACGTCCATCCAGCAACGGAACCTTCCGCCCGGCGCCTGGGGAGGGTATCCGAATTGCCAGGAGTACCTGGTCATCAGCAATCCCCAAACCATTCGTGATATCCACAATGATTTTCTGGATGCCGGCGCCCGCGTGGTTGAGACCAACACTTTCGGGGGCAACCGCCTGACGCTTGAGAATCACGGTCTTGGAGGGCGTACCCGGGAAATCAATCGTGTTGCCGCCGCACTTGCGCGGGAATGCGCGACAGCCCATTCCCGTTCCGGCCGGCCTTGCTTCGTGGCCGGATCCATGGGCCCGGGATCCCTGTTACCCAGCCTGGGGCACGTGGGGTTCGACACCTTGCGCGATGCATATTACCTGCAGGCGCTGGGCCTGGTGGAGGGGGGGGTCGACCTGATCCAGGTGGAGACCGCCCAGGACCTGCTTCAGGTCAAGGCCGCAGTTGCCGGGGTACGGCAAGCGTTTAAAGAATGTGGACGCTCCATGCCCCTGGTTCTGCAGGTTACCCTTGAAGGCGGAAAAATGCTTCTGGGCAGTGATGTGCTGACGGCCATGCATACTTTGCTGCCCCTGAAACCGGCGGCCATCGGCATTAATTGCGGCACCGGGCCGGAAGGAATGGGGGAAGCGGTGGAGCGTCTGTCCCGTCATTGCCCCTTACCCCTGATCGTGGTTCCCAACGCGGGCATGCCCCGAATTGAGAATGGTGTACCGGTATTTGATTTGTCTCCCGGTGACTTCGCCGTGACCATGAGTCGATTCGCGCGTGATTGCGGGGTTCGCCTTCTGGGAGGCTGCTGTGGAACCACTCCGGCGCATATCCGCTCATTACAGCAAGCGCTTGAAGGCATAACCCCCTCTTTTCATGCAGCGGAATATCAACCCGAATTTACATCGCTGTTTCTGCACCAGGCCAGCCGGGTGGAGCCGGCGCCGCTGATCATCGGCGAACGGACGAACGCCAACGGCAGCCGCGCCTTCCGCCGCGCCCTGCTGGCCGAAGACGTGGACGCAATGGTGGAAATGGCGCGCCTTCAGCAGGATGAGGGCGCCCATATGCTCGACTTGTCCGTTGCCTATGCGGGGCGCGACGAAGCCGCCGACATGGCGGCCGTGACCCGGCGCCTGAACCGGGAATTGCTGATCCCGGTGGTGTTTGACTGCACGGACACCGACGCCCTGGAGGCCGGGCTGAAGCACTACGGCGGTCACGCCTTGATCAATTCCATCAACCTCGAGGACGGCGGTACGCGTGCCGCCCGGGTTATTGAACTCGCGAAAGGCTATGGCGCGGGTCTGATCTGCCTGGCCATTGACGAAGAAGGCATGGCCCGGACCCGGGAACACAAGCTGGCGGTCTGCCGTCGCCTGTATGACTTGTGCATGTCAGCCGGCATTTCACCGGGGGCGCTTTTTTTTGATCCGCTGACGTTCACCCTGGCTTCCGGAGATGAGGGGCTGCGCGACGCGGGGATTGAGACCCTGGAAGTCTTGCCCCTGTTGCGTCGCTACTTGCCGCAAGCCCGCACCATCCTGGGTGTCAGCAACATTTCCTATGGACTGAAACCGGCCGCGCGCAGGATCATCAACGCCGTGTTTCTATACCATGCGGTGCGCAAAGGTCTCGATGCCGCCATTTTTCATGCCGGCAAGGTCCTGCCCCTGAACATGATCAAGGCCGACGAACGCGGGCTGGCTGAGGACCTGATATTTAACCGCTCCTCTGCGAGCGTTCTTCCCCTGGAGAGGGTCCTGGATCATTTTTCCCGCGAAAAAGACAGCCTTCCCGCAACGGGAACTCCATTGGAACCCGTGCTGGAACGCCTGGCCGCGGCGGTTGTGGAAGGGCGCACCGCCGGCCTTGAAGCCATATTGGCCGCGGCCCGCCAGAATCTTTCCGCGCTCGACATCATCAACCGGCACCTGTTGCCCGCCATGCAACGAGTCGGCGGGTTGTTCAGTTCCGGTCGCATGCAATTGCCCTTTGTGCTGAAATCCGCCCAGGTAATGAAGGCGGCGGTCGACTACCTGGCTCCCGACCTGGAATCAGCGCAACGGGTCACCCGGGGGACCATGGTGCTGGCAACGGTGCGCGGCGATGTTCATGATATCGGCAAGAACCTGGTGGATATCATTTTGAGCAACAACGGTTACCGTATCGTGAACCTGGGAATCAACCAAGGCAGTAACGACATTATCGACGCCGTGCGCGAACATGGTCCCGACGCCCTGGGGATAAGCGGCTTGCTGGTGCAATCCGTCCACGAGATGAGGGAATTGCTGCTGCAGATGCAGAGAAAGAATTTGTCTTTGCCCGTGATCTGCGGCGGCGCCGCCCTGACCCGGGATTTTGTTTGCAAGGAACTCGTCCCGGTTTATTCCGGTCCCGTCCATTACGCGGCTGATGCGTTCGAAGCCTTGCGCATTCTGCAGGGAAACGCCGCGCCGGCACCGCATCAGCCTGGGCCATCGCATGTTTCCCCGCCCCCTCCCAGGCGGGCCGTGACCCCCACCGAATCCCTGAACGCGCCTTTCCGGGGGGTGCGCCGGATCTCGCTGACCCTGGATGAGATCCTATCTTTCCTGGATCGCGGGACCCTGTTTCGCACGCGCTGGAAAATGGGTGAGGGCAGCGAGTCGGCGGCGCAGTTGGAAGGGATTTTAGAGAGATTGCGGCAAAAGGATTGTACGGAATTTGCCGCAACCTACGGATATTTCAGTGGCCGGGTTACCGCGAACGGCAATGTTCTGGCCCTTGAGGCGAACAGTGAAGCGCTGACTTTTGCCCCCGCCCCCATTCCGCCGACCGCCTGGTTTTGCCGCGAGCGGGATGTGGTGCCATTACTGGCCGTGACTACTGGGGCTTTTCTGGCATCACTGGTGCAACAGCGTTTTGCTGCGCAAGACTATGTGGGTTACCTCTTGTGGTATGGGTTCAGCGCCCAACTGGCCGAAGCCATGGCCGAAGCCGTTCACCAGATTATCGTGGATGAAATGAAAATAACCCGCCGCGACAGCCGGCGTTTCAGCCCGGGATATCCCTCCTGGCCGGATCTCTCCGAGCAGCGGGTGTTGGCGCGCCTGCTGGATTTTCCGCGTCTGGAACTGGAACTGACGGAAAACTGGCAACTGGTGCCCGAGGCTTCGGTCACGGCCCTGGTGGTGCCGAGGTATAAAGTTGAAAAGAAGGTGACAGGAAGGCATTAAGTGAAAAGTGAAAAGTGAAAAGTTGAAAAGCTGAAAGTATAACCCGCGTACTTTCGAGATTCTGCTTTTTTCTACATTCTACCTTCTACAAGTACCGAAATGGCCAGTGGAGGGCTTTTTTATTATCTATTCGTTATTCATAGCTTTTGTTTTTTCATCACAGGTCCGAAGATTTTCTCATCACAAGCACTCGGGAGTCCCCATCACAAGTACTTGAACGATCTCATCACGAGAACGAGTTGAAGAAACGGGGACATTTGCAAAGGAATCGGGCTTAATTTGAGTCCTGAAGGGCCTGTTCGATCATGTCCGTGATGCGCAGGCCGAATTCTCCATCGCTCAGGGGTGGGCGGCCTTCACGAATGGCGGAAATGAAATCCGCCACCATCAGGCTGAGGGGCTCGGATGAATCGATACGCGGGCTGATTACATCCCCCACCCGGTATGCCAATTGAAACTCACCGAAATCGCCGGGTTCCAACTCTTCCACTTTTTTATCGTAAATCTTGATTTTTTCTTCCGGCTCCGTGTCGTTGTAGATCAGCATGCGCCGGTTGCCCACAATGATGGTTTCACGGAGTTTGCGTGGCGAAAGCCAACTGACAAGGCCTTCCATCATGGTGGCGTTGTCAAATTCCATGAACACAAATCCCACATCGGGATGCTTTCCCACTGAAGTCTTCAGAAAGCAGCGTGCGTGGCGCAGTCGCACGTCGCCCAACCAGTAAAGCGCCATGGAAAGATCATGGGGCAGAAGATCCCACAGCACGTTTACCGCCCGCTGATGGATACCGAGATTGATGCGACGGAAAGAGATGAACTCCACCCGGCCCAAGTCGCCCCGTTCAACAATGCGCTTGATCTCGCGTACGGGTGGGGAATACAGGAATGTGTGGCCGCTCATGAGTTGCAGGGAATGTTTCGCAGCTCGTTTTACCAGGTCGCGCGCATGGTCGCTGCAGATGGCAAAGGGTTTCTCGATATACAGGTGCTTGCCCGCATCCAGGACGCGGCATCCCATTTCATAATGCGTTTCCGGCGGAGTAACAACGAAAACGCCGGTCAGTTCCGGATCATTAAGGAAAACTGAAATATCTGGGACGGTCTCGACTGTAGGGAATGCGGCGGCAATGGAACGCAAAGCTCCCGGATCCCGGTCGCAAACCACCAGGGAATCCACTTCCCTTTGGCGCGAGAGATTTCGCACGATGTTCCGTCCCCAGTAGCCGGTACCGATCACGCCTATGCGCATGCCGCCTCCTTTATCTGCTGATTCCTTTGTAGAGAGCCAACCGAATGGGGCACCATTATAGCATGAGGAACCGGTTCAGTATACCCGGGAAAAAGCGAAAACCGATCGCAGTGTCCGAAGGGAAATAAGCAAGTCCAGCCAAAAATCATATTCCATCGTGTAATAGCCATCCAGGAAAAGGGATGTATGCAGGGGCATCATTCCCCTGCCGGACACCTGCCACAGCCCGGTGATGCCCTGGGGGGAATCCAGGCGCTTTCCGGCCCAGGCGGGGTACATCTCGACTTCATAGGGAAGGGCGGGACGCGGTCCCACAAAAGACATGTGTCCGGCCAGGACGTTGATGATTTGAGGCAGCTCATCCAGGCTGGTCTTGCGCAACATCGCGCCGGGGAAACTGATCTCTTCCCGGTGGCGCATTTTGCGCACCCGCTGGTCAACGGATACGAGGCGGCCGGAATCGAGGCGTGCCTGTTCCTCTTCTTGCAGAAGTGTTGCGATGTATTCACGGTGACGTGAATCCACATCTCCGGCATTGGAACCAGATACCAGCCGCATGGTGCGGTATTTGAAAAGGCGGAAGGGGTTCCCCCGGCGCCCCAGCCGGATTTGACGGAAAATGATCGGCTTCCCGAATTCCAGGCGCACCACCAGGGCCACGAAGGGGTGGAGCAAGGCCAGCAGGGGTAGCAGCAGCATGGCCAAGACCCGGTCCAGCATAGGCTTGGCCATGCGGCGGTAGCACTTATGCCCATGTCCGGACAAGGGCAACCCGCCGAAATCACCCAATGCCATGATGGTTCCCTCGTGGTTCAGTTCCGTGTTGTAGAGGTTGAATATGATAACGGTTGCCCGGTAAGCCAGAGCTTCTTTTTTGGCGGTATTGAGAAAATCGCTGTATTCCCGCCACAAGTCGGCCCGGGTCGATGCGCGGGCCGAAGGTTGAAATTCCAGCAGCAAAAGACCGCCGCGCATGGTACCTGGGGGCTCTCCCGGATCCATCGCTTCCAGTCGCGTGAGGATGCGGCCCGGTCCTTTCACTAGCAGGTCTCTAAGCACGGTTGACAATCGATACCGGGTCGGGGTTCGCCGCAACAACCAGCGTCCAATCGCCATGCGCAGCGTAAGTGGGTACAAGAGTCCGAATCCCATGAACAATCCGACCAGGAGAAGGCGTGAAGCCTCCGGCCATTGGGTTTTGAGCAGGAACCACCATGTGCCCCAGAACAACACGAACACCACCAGTACGGTGCGCATGACGCGCGAAGCGTATTGCAGGCGGTTGAAAAACACCTCTACCCGATACAAGCGATAGTACCAGAAAACCACCAGGAAGAGGCCGAGCAGTACCGCAGCGGTAACGGGGATGGCCGGACGTTTGAACAGGGTCCGCAATCCGGCATAAGTGCCGATGAAAGCCAGGATATCGGCGAATGCCAGGTAAAGGCCCTGTTTATTCATTCTGTTTCATTAATCGCAACACCCGGGCGGGATTTCCCGCCGCCACGGCGTTGGCGGGGATATCGCGTGTAACGACGGAGCCGGCGCCCACGATGGCCCCCTCTCCCACGGTGACGCCTCCGAGGATGGTCACGCTCGAACCCAGTGAAGCCCGTCGGCCGATTCGTGTCTTTTCCACTTTCCAATCAGCCTCCGTCTGGGGTTTTCCGTCCGGATTGCAGGCCCGGGGATATTTGTCGTTGATAAAAGTGACATTGTGTCCCACGAAAACTTCATCTTCGATTTCCACTCCTTCACATATGAAGGTATGGGAAGAAATTTTGCAGCGCTTGCCGATCACGGCGTTTTTCTGGATCTCCACGAAAGTGCCGATCCGGGTTTCGTCACCGATTTCGCAGCCGTACAGGTTAATAAAGCCGTACCAGCGCACATCGCGGCCAAGACATACATTCACGATTCGTACATTCTCTTCAGTGATGGACACCTGTTTGTTGCTCATGCAGCTCCTCGTGGATTCCTTGATCCAGGATGGACCATTATACCCGGAACGCTTATGGGCGAAAACCCCCAGAGCGCATCACGAGCCTGTGCAGGCCTCTGGGAGAGGTGGGAACCATGTGGGGCGGTGCGTGGCCGGGATGATTCATCCATTAACTATGCCTGAGTTCCGGACTCTCCGGCAATCTGAAGAACACCACCGCCATTGCCAGGCTGAACCCGCATGCTTCACTGATCAGGCGGGCCGCGAGTACGCCGGATGCAGAGAGAAAAACTCCCAGAACGACGGTCAACAGGATCAGCGTTCCGGCGCCGGCGAGATGAATCATAAATTGCTGTTTCTGATAGCGGGAAGAACTCATGAATGCACCCAAGGTGAATGCCGCCATGCGCAACGGAACCGCCAGGGCCAGCCAGCGCAGCCACACTCCTCCGGTGTCAATTGCCGGCCGGAACAACGAGATCAGCCAATTCCCGGACACACCCAGGAGGATCCCCAGCAGAAGCCCGCAGCCTGTGAAGATCAGCAACATGTGCCGCAGAAGTTTTCCCATGGCGAGGGACTCCATGCCATGGTAGGTGCGGGAAAAGAAGGGCACCAGGGCGCGGGTCCCGACTTCGGCGAAGATGCCCACGGCCAGGTAGATGCGCAGGGCCAGGAAATACACTCCCAGCTCTTTCAGGCCCACGAAGAGCGAGAGCAGCAGGATGTCCGCCTGGCGCAGGAAATATCCCGCGATATGGTCGAGCCAGTAGTAACGGATGTCGCGGAAGCAGCTCATCCGGGGCAGGGTGATACCTTTCCGCCAGTATGGTTGCAGAACCGCGGCTTTCACCCCGATTCCCAGCGTTGATCCCGCGGCCCTTAAAGCGAATACGCCGGCCAACCCGATATGGCTGGACCAGATCGCCAGGGGCAGGAGCAGAGCCAGTGAAGAGCCCAGGTTGACCGCGGTTTCCACTTCCGTCCGCTCAAGTCCCAGCAAAAAACCGTTCAGGTTCATGTCCAGGCCCAACAGCGCACCGCAGGCCGCGGCCAGGGCTAGCAATCCCCCTGAGACATCCCCGTATATCCATTGGGCCGCCCCCCATACAGGTAGGGTGATGACCGATCCGATCGCAGTGGCCGTGACTGCTTTGCCGAAGAGGTTTTGCATCCGCTGCAGGTTGTCCCTGGCCACGGCTGCCTCTTTGCCCAGGAACACCTCGAGGTTGAAGGAGGTTAATGTATAGACCAGGTACATCACGGCGAAGCAGATTCCGTAAACGCCCAGACTTTCGGCATCCAGGCATCGCGCCACGAAAAACATCACCCCCAGATTCGTTCCCGTGGTCAAAGCCCGCGACAGGGAAACAAAAACAGAAGTGTTGAACAATCGTCTCAACATTTCATTTTTTCAGGGCAATTCGTATGACATGAAGCAAGCGGCTTTCGAATCGTTCGAGGGTAAAGCGTTCCAGAAACCGTTCCCGCCCGGCCCTGCCCATTTGCGCACACTGCTCGCTCTTTATCAGAAGGCGCTCGATGCAGGCGGCCAGGTCGTGCGCATCATTTTTGCGGCACAGCAGACCGCTTTTTCCCTCCGATACAATCCAGGGTATGGAGCCTTCACGAGTGGCCACAACCGGCAGGCCGGTCCGCAGCGCTTCCAGGCACACATGAACCCCCTTGTTGACCTTCAGGTTGGAAAGGAACGGCAACATGGGCGGTTTCTTCAGCGGGATTCTCTCCCGTTCCGGCTCAGGCAGATCGGGGAGTCCGTTGGGCACGGCATGCAAACACTCAGAAGAAACCCAGGCGACCAGGTCGCGGGAATGGGAGTAGTCTCGGGGAGTCACCACCACGTAAACCAGGTCGGGACGGTGAAAAACCAGCTCCCCCACCAGTTTCAGTGAAATGCCCGGGGCATGGAACACCTTGATTGGGGAGAATCGACCCAGCGATGCCGGCTGCTCTGTAAAGCGCAAGGGCAGCACCCGGATTTGGAAAAACCTTTTCAGCAGGCGGGAATTTACGACCTGCCGGCTGATCAGGCCGGCGCCATGCACAGGGGGAGGGAGCGGGACCATCAGCAACATTCGCGGTTGCCGGGTCATGGTTCTCTCTTTTGGCCGGGAAACGAGCGCCGACAGGAAATGAGAATCTTTACAGCTGTCGGCAGACTACGCAGGTAACGGGGCAACATGCGCAGGGGCTCCTGCATAATCCGATACAACCATTCCATGCCGCATCGCCGCATCCAATTCGGGGCCCTTTTTTTTGTTCCGGCGAAAAAATCAAATGCCGCACCGATGGCAACCGCCACGGGAACGGTTAACTGGTTGCGCTGACGGTGCAGCCAGACCTCCTGGCGGGGGGCCGTGATTCCCACCCAGAGAATATCCGCGTGGCTGTTGTTCACCGCGGTTACCAGTTCCCGATCTACCTGTTCTTCCCAATCTCCGAACGGCGGGGAAATAGATGCGCTTACCGTGATACCCGGGTATTCATTCAGTAGGCGCAATCGCATGGCTTTTAGTACCTCGGGAGTTGATCCCAGCAGGCAATAACGCATTTGATACATTGAAGCTGTCTGCGAGAAAAGCTCGAAAAAGTCCGGTCCGGAAAGACGTTCGCGGATTGGGTCCCCACACCATCTCGACATCCAAACAACTGCCATGCCGTCAGGCAGAACCACTTCGCTGTGATCAATGGCGTCGTGGTAATCCGCATCTTGTTGGTACGGTGCCAGCATTGGGAAACTCATGGTCATCACTGTGTGGCAGCGCCTTTTACGAATCCATTCCAGCATATTCGTTTTCAGTGTGGAAAAGTTACAGGAAGAAATGGGAAGTCCCATCCCACGGCAATCTGGTTTCATATAATCTACTTCCATTTCCTCGCTTTCGGCATTTTTTTATTCCGCCTTTCCAATTGGATGTTGCTCTTGATCCATGCCAAGGCGAAAGGCGATGCTTTATATCGAGCTATAAGCAAGTACATGAACGGTAATTTACATAGGTGGTCCGAATCGCGGCTTCAAGTTCATGCCCCGGCGACCAGCCGAGATTGCGCAGGCGGGATACATCCAACAATTTTTGCGGGGTGCCGTCCGGTTTCTTTGTGTCCCAATTAATGTTACCGGAAAAACCCACAATGACCGCAACCATCTCTGCCAATTCGCGGATAGAGAGATCTTCACCGCTTCCGATGTTGATGATTTCACCCACATCGCTGTAGTTGAAATTTTCCATGAGAAACAGCAAGGCATCCGCCAGGTCGTCTACGTACAGAAATTCGCGTTTTGGTGATCCGGAACCCCATAAAATCACCTGGACGTCTTTGCCCCCACTGCGGATGCCATGTTTCTTCAGGATGCCTTGAATATCATTCTCATCACTTTGGCCAGTCACACCATCCACGGGTCGATGCGACAGATCACGACGCAGGTCCGCCCAGTCTTCGCGTTCAAGGCAGCGCGCCAGGTGGAATTTACGGATCATTGCGGGAAGAACATGGGATGATTTTAGATCATAATTATCGTTTGGGCCGAAGAGGTTAGTTGGCATGACGGAAATAAAGTTGGTGCCATATTGTTCGTTGTAATAGCGACACATCTTCAGGCCGGCTATCTTGGCGATCGCGTAGGCCTCATTTGTGGGTTCCAGTGGTGAAGTGAGCAAGTACTCTTCCTTAAGAGGCTGTGGAGCTAGTTTTGGATAGATGCAAGAACTGCCAAGGAACATGAGTTTCTGAACTTTGAATCGATAAGCGGCATCCACCACATTGACGGCAATCGAAAGGTTGCTGAAAATGAACTCAGCAGGCTGGGTTTTGTTGGCCCAAATGCCACCGACTTTGGCGGCAGCCAGGACAACATAGTCGGGTCTTTCTTTTTTAAAAAAGGCATTTACGTCAGCTTGGTTTTCAAGGTTGAGCTCGTTGTGGGTACGGGTGAGGATGTTTGTGTACCCTTCATGTTTTAATCGGCGTACCATCGCTGAGCCTACCAGGCCTCTGTGTCCGGTCACGAAAACTTTTTTCTCGCGGTTCAGATTATCCTCCTGTGCACAATCACCAATTGCCGGAATCAGACTTTAGCACTATAGCTAGTGATTGACAATCTTTTTGCCGGAGCCGGGAGGCCTGTTTCTCTCTATGGGAGGAATGTGAATCTTTATTTGGCTTTCACCTTTGAATCCAGGGGTTGCTTGCTGAACAAGCGGCTTCAATCCCGGCTTTCGAGCATTTGCTCGATGACATTTCGAACCTGGAAGATGGTGGGATTCCGGGGAATCAGGCCGGGTTGCGAGCAGGAAATAAAGGCGTTGTCGCGGCGGTGAGTGCCGCGGAACCTGTCTGAGTGGAA
Source organism: Candidatus Aminicenantes bacterium (assembly GCA_011049425.1). Classification (NCBI taxonomy): domain Bacteria; phylum Candidatus Aminicenantota; species Candidatus Aminicenantota bacterium. The sequence goes on along the minus strand of DSBM01000030.1, from coordinate 21,594 downwards.
TGCCGACTGGCGTGAAAAACCGGCCTTGAGGTCAAATCCGGGCATGCCTTCCAGTACCAGATCCGGCCCGCGATGTCGCAGGGGAAGTCCGTAAATCTCTTCGGCGCGGTGAACCGCGCGAATCACCGGCCTGTTGTTAAAATGGAAGCCACAAAAGCCGGTGGTCAGTTCATCCATGAGGCGTTTTTTCTCTCGCGGTTCCACCCGGCCTGAGGGGAATCGGTTTCTGGTGTTGAGGTAGATCCGCCCCGGGTCAAGTGCAAATGCATGGCTGTGACTTACCGGGAGGCGCATCCCTTCCGCATCCGCAGCTTCAGGCATGGCATATCCCCATTCGCGCAAAAGTGGGTTGATATTGACTTCCGTAACCAGTGATTCGAACCCGTGATCGGACAGGATCAGCCATTCCAGGGGTTTGTGGCGGCGGGCTTCCATGAGCAGTTCGCCCAGCACTTTGTCGAGTTCCATGTAGTAATCGACGAAGTCCTTGTGCCGGGGATGATCGTTGCGGTTCCAGGCATCGAAAAAAAAGTGATGCAACCGGTCCGTTCCCGTAACCGTGAACATGAAAAGGTTCCACTTTTCATGACGCATCAGGTGGAGGGACAAATTCAATCGTTGTCGCAGGGTGGTGTAGAGATCTGACAGGAATCTTTCCGGCTCCTTGTGCGCCTGTCCGAAATCGACGTCAACAACGTAGCCGGATTTTTTAACCAGGGGGTACAGTTCCTGCGGCCATACGGCTTTCTGCAGGTTTGGGGCTACGAATCCGGAAATAAGAATCCCCTTGAACGGCCGGGCGGGATAGGTCGCCGGCAGGTTGACTACAATGGAGCGCCTGTTTCCCTGCATAAAAAAGGGCGTTTCCCGCAGGTCCCGTGAGTCGGGGAACCGCACCCGGTAACTGTGCTCTTCCAGGTCGGTAAACCCGAAGATTCCGTGATAACCTGAATCCCGGCCGGTCATGAAACCGGACCAGGAAACCGCGGATACATCCGGAAGGCTGACCGTCATGGCTTGCGGGGAATGGCCCCGCAGCAATTCACCCAAGACGGGCATGGTGCCGTTTTCAGTGTATTGTCGCACCAGTTCAACAGGGACACCATCCAGGCCGATGATCAGCAAGTGGTTGGGGTGGTGGATTCGGCTCATGGCCGGGGTGGCCGGGTTCCCAGATTCATTTCTCGGCCACCAGGTAACTCTTTGGAACGATCAGCTTGCTTGAGAAATGAACATTGGTTAAAAGAATGACCGCGCGCTCGTTATCGGGCAGTTCTTCGTAAAATACTCCTTCCCAGCCGTCAAAATCCCCTTCATCCACCCGGATCACATCTCCGCGGGAAAAACGTTGTGGACGCTCTTTTAGTACCACCACGCCGTCTTTTTCCCGCTCACGAATACTCTGGATCAGGACATCATCAATGGTCCATAGCCCGTGTTGGCCACCCAGGACGGTTTTGACACCCCGACAGTAGCGAACTTTGTGGAATAACGATTCCACGGGGAACTGGGCGAATAGGTAGCCTTTGAAAAGGGGGGACAGGATAGGAACTTTGGTTTTATTGCGTTTGATACGGGCGTAGTAAAGAGGTAGGTATACCCGGATGTCTAAAGACAACAGGCTGCACTCAGCCACCGATTCCTGGCGTGGGCGGGTATGGATAATAAACCACTGATCCTCCCGTTCCCTTTCCATGCCTCAATCTTAGCCCAACCGCGATGTGGGTGTCAACCGCGTTTGTCTCAAATGACGCCCTGTATTTGGCTTTTCGGCTGTGGTACAATTCATCTCCTGGTGGTTTCGCCAGTTTGAATGATGGGGGTTTATGTGAGCAGTACACATCGCTCGCCCGTAAGTGAAGAACCGGTTGTGTTGAACAACGGCATTTTTGTCGCGGGTCATCCCCGCAGCGGCACTTCACTGGCCTGCAAGTTATTGCAGAGCGCCGGAGTCCATTTTCCGTCCGACCTCAGCGCGGATCACTACAATCGGGACGGGTATTTCGAGCTGGCGGAGGCCAAGGAGTTGGAAAAGGAGTTGATCAGCCATGCCATGACGACGGAGAACACTGCCGTCATGAACCGGGTGGTGAGGTTGCTCAACAACACCCGGGGATTGGCCGGACTGAAGATCGTCCATATCCCCGCATTGTTTTTTTACCGCCATATCAGCAAGAACATTCGGACGGTGCTGATTTTCCGTCACCCTGCCGATGTGTACAGCAGCATGCTCAGGCGGGGGATTTCCAGTTTTCGCCTGGATTGGTTTGCCAATAACAACGCTTTGGTTGCGGCTCACGAGAACATTCAAAAGAGCATTGTGATCAGCTACGAATCGCTGATTCACGGTCACCCGCGCATTCGTGAGGCCTTCCAGCGCCTGGGTTTTTCCGTGGATTTGGGCGTGATCAAGCAGTCTTTCCGCACACAGGCGGGCAGCCGTTTGGTATTGACCGAACCAGAGCAGCGCCTTTATCGGCTGTTGCAGAAACTCGAGCGCCATAGCTTGCGTTCCCGCTGATTCTCATTACCGGAGTGTTTATGTCTGAAAAAGAATCTTTTGAATTGATTGACGAGGGGGCCGAGCACCTCTATGCCAACCTGATCTCTTTTAATACCAATCCCGAAGAAGTATGCATGGGACTTGGTATCCGTGACATCCGTGATCCGGATGTGGTCAATGTTCATTCCTACCTGCATTTGACCATCCCCCATTTCCTGCGTTTTGCTGAAGCGGTGAACAAGCAGATGAACCTGCTGATCGAACGGGGCGTGATCAGCCGGGAACCGGAGCAGTAAGTCTTTCATGCTCTGGCGGGCATGCCCCCCATCCGCACCCTTACGCTTGTCTGGACTTGAACCGGTCCAGGCGATTCCGCATGCCGCTTCCCGGGGCTGGGAAAGACGGTGCCATGGCCGGGCGAGAGAACTTGTTGCGCATTTCCCCGCTTGCGTAATCCAGCTCGGATCCCCACATGGAATGCGGGATCAGGGTAACGGCCAGCATCAATACCGCCGCGGCAAAAACCCACCAACGGCTGCGACGGTAAAGAAAAAAGGCTGCCAGCCAGAACAGGACCATCACCAGAGTTTTGTTGTCCGTGAGGTCGGTTCCCACGGGGAAACCGGTCCAAAGGTCGCCGAAAGCAAAATATTGAACCAGAGGGCCGAAGACCAGGCCGCCCAGGATTACGGCGGAAAGGGTAACCCCCACCAGCCGCGACAGGCGGGCATCCGGACGCAGACATTCCAGGCCCGTGCGGGCGCACAACAAGATGGCGGACATCATGAACAGGATGTGAAAAATGAGCCAAACCGTGGGCACGTGTCCCTTGAAGCGCGCCACGATTGAAGAAGGCAGCAACGGTTTTAACTCTGCGGCAGTGCCGGAATAGACCTGGTATTCGATTTTTCCGGCCGGGGGTTGGCCCGATATGTGGGCCACGTAACCGTCACCGTCCCAGTGCATGACCGTTTCATGCCACTCTTCGTTAGCGCGGAAACGGCGATATTTTAATGCCAGATTCAGCCCGTTATGCCGGGTTTTTACGCGCACCTCCAGAGGCGTATGGGCCGTTTGACTGCGCAAAAAGCGGTACTGGACCGGCATGTTGTTGACCTTTTCCTCTCCACGGACCGGCCAGGTCGGTCCGGTGACGCGCTGAAAAACAGCGATCGCCAAGGTGAGGCAGAACGCGATGATCCATAACAGAATTGAGACGTGATATCTTTTCATGATGGTGTCGGCGGCAATTATAGGGCTTGAAAGATGAAAAATCAACACTTCCGCATCTTGATCCCGGCGACCGAAGCACATACAATACAGCTTTCATCACGGGGAGTCGGCCGCCGTGAATCAAGGAAAACAAATGAACGCGAATATCAGACATATGTTTGCCTGGAAGCAAGCCAGGGACATGGTCAAGATCGTGCTGGGGAGCCTGATTATGGGACTGGGCTACGCCTTGTTCCTGATTCCTCATCACCTGGTTCCGGGAGGCGTTTCCGGCATTGCCATTATCCTGAACTATTTTTTCAACCTTCCGGTCGGCATCCTCATTATGATTTTCAATATCCCGGTTTTTGTCCTGGGAATCCGGGTGATGGGCAGTCGTTACGGGGTCAAGAGTTTGTTTGGCATGGTGCTCTCTTCCCTGCTGATCGACTTTTTTTACGAGATTCTGAAACTGCCGGGCGCCACGGACAACCCCCTGCTGGCTGCCATCTATTCGGGGGTGTGCATCGGTGTCGGGCTGGGAATCATTTTTCGCAGCAAGGCGTCCACCGGGGGTACCGATACCCTGGGGCAGGTCATCAGCAAGTGGACGGGAATGACGGTGGGAATGGCCATCATGGCAGTGGATTTCGTGATCATTTCCGCATCGGGGCTGTCGTTCCGTTCGTGGGAAGCGCCCCTTTATGGCTACATTGTGCTGTATATTTCCACCTGGGTGATCGACCGCATCCTGGAGGGATGGAATCACAGCAAGATGGTCTTTATCAACTCAAACAAGGGCAAACAGATCGAGGAGTTTATCCTGTTTTCTCTGCACCGCGGAGGAACGGCGTTGAAATCCCGTTCCATGTATCTCAAACGCGACCGGGAACTCCTCATGTCCGTGATCCATCGCAAGCAGATTCCCGAGTTGCGTGAGTTCGTCAAAGAGATCGATCCCGAGGCTTTTGTGGTGATTTCCGACACCTATGCAGTGCTGGGGAAAGGGTTTCGCTCCCAGCTCATGTCTTAGTCCTCATTTCTCACAGCGAACCGCCCCTACCCCGTAACCTGACACCTTTTCTCCAACTTTTCCCGGTTGACATCCCGATTGCTTTTTCTACAATATATCTATCATGGAGAAAGTCGGAGAGGCTTTGCGGGAGATCCGCGTCAGTCACGAGTGTTCCCTGGAGGAACTTTCCCGCCGTACCCGGATATCTGAACGCGTACTCTCGGAAATGGAAGCGGGTGATTTTCATTCCGTTCGGGGGCAGTTTTATCGCCATCATTTTATCCGTGAGTACCTGCGGGCTTTGGGAGAGGATCCCGCATCGTTTTTGGCCCGGTACCCGATTCAACCGCCTTCCTCTCCAACCGGAGAAGGCCATGCCGCCCATACTGTTGAGAAAATCCAGGTATATCGGTTCCGTCGCCGCTACCGGCTGAGGTTCCTGCTGGTTGTATTGCTGCTGGTGGTTGCCGCGGCATTTCTCTTTGCGACAAACCGCAATCGTGTGTTTAACTGGTTTGCCGCTGCGCCCGATTTCCACTTAACCGGCGCGGCTTTTGAGCCGGGATGGATGCAGCCCGGATTGCAAACGCCTGTCGAGCCCCGGCGTAAAGGCAGTCTTTGCACCTGGTTGGATCAGGAAACCCGGGTCTGGGGTGTTGCCACCCCTCCCGCCGCCATATATGCACGGTTTTCCTCCCGCTGCTGGGCGCAGGTTCGCCGCGGGGGGCGGGTGGAGATATCGCGGGTGTTTCTGCCCGGTGAAGAATTCGTGGTGAATGGATACGATCTTCAACTCAGCCTGGGAGATCCCTCGGTGGTCAAGCTGACCTTGAACGGGCGGGAGGAATCCGGTTATCGGTCACAGAGCCACCCGGTAACGGTCCGTGTACAACCCCTTTCTCCATTCCAAACACAGACTCATGAGCACGATCCTGTCCCGTAATCCGCTGGTTGAGCAGGTGGTTTCCGCTGATGCGGGTGCGGATCTGACGGCCATGCTGCTTTCCCGTCAGTTGCCCCTGACCGAGGAGGAATATCTGGAAGCCCTCGTCTATTGCATGAAAAACCCGGAGAATTCCGCAAGGGCCCGCCAGCTCCTGAATGAGTTGTCTCCGGGAACCAAGTCCACATACGTGCGTAAGCGCAACTGCGATCACCGGGTGGCTTATTACGTGATGGTGGACGGCGTGAACCGCAAAGACATGGAAGCCATTGCCGGCGCGGTTCACAATCAGTCTCTGCCACCGGAGTTTTTAAAAAAAATCGCCCAACACGGCGATGAAACCATGCTGGAGTGTCTTCTCGAAAACCAGATCAAGTTGATCGCCTATCCCGGAATCATGGATGTCATGGCCGCAAACCCCGCTTGCGGCTCCTTTATCCAGGCACGGATCCAGGATATCCACAAAAGCTACCTGAGCGATGTCCCGGCGCAGGAGATTCCGGCGGATGAGGTGATTGAGGATTTGAAGGAAGCAATCAGTGAAGAGCAAACGGAACGGGCTCAAGGGGAAGATAGCGACAATCTGGACGAACTGATCGAAGAGCAGGTGCAGACCACGTTGCAGCGTATCAATCAGATGCCCGTCTCAGATCGCATCAAACTGGCCCTGACCGGGAGCAAAACGGAACGCTTGATCCTGATTCGCGACGCCAACAAGATGGTCTCTGTGGCTGTGATAGAGAGTCCGAAGATCAGCGAGGACGAAGTGCTGCTGGTGGTACGAAACCGCAGCATTTCGGGAGATATCATTCAACGTATCGCCGCCAACCGGGAGTGGACGAAAAACTACAACCTGGTAGTGGAACTGCTCAACAACCCCAAAACTCCGGTTAAAGACGCACTGGGATTCATAAAAAAACTACACGAACGTGATCTGCGGATGCTGCAGGCCAACAAGAACGCCAGCCCGGTAATCCGCGGGCTGGCCCTGAGCTTTATTCAGCAGCGAGCAAAAAAAAAGACCTGACCGGCGGGCGCGGGATGTCGCCCGCCGGCTTCATTGCGTGTTTTACGCTTCGGACTTGAGGTCCGCAAACAGCGCTGCCACGAAGTCCCAGATTTTGCCGATGTCACTGACGGATACTTTTTCGTCAGGGGAATGGGGATACTTGAGGGTGGGGCCGATTGAGATCATGTCCATGCCCGGGTATTTGTCCCCGATTATGCCGCATTCCAGACCGGCGTGGATCACTTCGACCACGGGCTCCTTGTTGAACAGTTTCTGGTACACTTTGATGCTGCGCTTCAACAGGGCGGAATCCATGTCGGGCGGCCAGGGTGGATAGCCTTCACCGCTCAGGGCGTGACCGCCCGCCAGCAGTGCGACCGACTCAATACGGGCGGTATGGGCTTCCAAGCGGGACATCACAGAGCTCCGCTGGCTGCTCAGAACGCGCATGATGTTTTCTTCAATGCGGATATTGGCGAAGTTGTTGGAAGTTTCTACCAGTCCTTCAATGTCCGGAGACATGGCGGCTACGCCGTGGGGCATGGCCAGAATCATCTGGATGGCCCGCGAGGTGGTGGCGCTGGAGTAGGCTCCAGCTCCAGGCGGATCAATTTTTTCCGCACTCAGGAAGAGGTTGGGTTCATTGCTGCGATACTCTTTTTTCACCACGGCTTCGAAATCCCGGACAATCCCGGTGACCTGTTCACGGGCTTCCTCCGGCACCGCGATTATGGCTTCGCAATCGCGCGGGATGGCGTTGTGCGCGCTTCCGCCCTTGATGTCTACCAACAGGAACTTGACCGACTTGGCCACTTCGCGAAGCAGCCGGCCCATGACGATAATGGCGTTTGCCTTGCCCAGGGCGATGTCGATGCCGGAATGGCCGCCTTTCATGTTGCCGGCCTCAAGCCTCAAGGTTACGTGTTTTTGCCCAAGATCAACTGGAACCATGGGCAGGCTAAGGGAAGTGTTGATGCCGCCGGCACAGCCGACGGTAAAGATGCCTTCGTCTTCGGAATCGATGTTGATGAGGATCTTGCCCTTGATGAAACCGGGCTGCAGCGCATTGGCCCCGGTCAGGCCGGTTTCTTCATCAACTGTAAACAGCAACTCCAGGGGGGGATGGGGTGTGTCTTTATCCGTGGCCATGACCATGGCCATGGCGATGGCGATTCCATTGTCGGCACCAAGCGTGGTTTCGTCCGCCGTAAGCCAATCCCCGTCATATACAAAGCGAATGGGATCTTTGGAAAAATCGTGAGTGGATGTCTTGGTTTTCTCGCACACGATGTCCTGATGGCCTTGCAATACAACCGAGAGCACATCCTCGTATCCCGGCGAAGCCGGAACCTCAATAACGATGTTGCCTACATCATCCATGCGGGCGGGAAACTCGTTTTCGGCCGCCCAGTCCATAAGCCAGCGACCGATCTTTTCCTCGTGCTTGGAACACCGGGGGATGGCCGCGATCTTTTCGAAAACATCCAGGATCTCCTGGGTCTTGGCGTGGTTGATATTCATGCTATTCTCCTTTATGTCAACCACCGACTATAAATGAAAGACCGAAACAATGTCAAGGCTGCGCGCAGAGAGCAATTGCCACGCGGTCGGCAAGCGACTTGCGCGATTTGCTTGAAGCCGCCTTATGGAGAGTGCATACTAAGCGGCGTGGTGCTGCTTGCACCGTAGTGGAAAGGAGGCGATATGGATCTGGAAAAGGTTTTGAAAACGAGGCGCTCTTTGCGTGCGCTTGAGCAGGTATCCGTAAGCGTATCGGATGTCGAGGAAATGGTCCGGGCGGCTTCATTGGCCCCTTCCTGCTTTAACAATCAGCCCTGGCGGTTCGTGTTCGTCCGGGATCAGGCCCGGTTGGAAGCGCTGAAGCAGGTTTTCTCAAAAGGCAACGAATGGGCTCATCATGCTTCGCTCGTGATCGCGGTTTGTGCCCGCAAGAAAGATGATTGCGTCGTGAAAGGGCGGGAGTACTACCTCTTTGATACCGGTATGGCCACGGCCCTGCTTATGCTGAAAGCCACGGAGCTGGGGCTGGTGGCCCATGCCATCGCCGGATTCAAGACAGATCTCGTGCGTGAAATCCTGGAAATTCCGCAGGATCAGATGTTGGTTACGCTGTTAATTTGTGGACAGAGGGCAAAAAACCCTGAAGATTTGTTGAACGCGTCTCAACTGGTCAGCGAGCGCGAACGACCCGAGCGCCATCCTTTGAAAAAGATCATGTTGCTGGAGCGATATTCCGAGGAGTGAGGGGGTCAAACATCTTCCAGGTCCAGGTTCTCCAGATCGGACGAGTAAATGGTGGTGCGGTTGCGGCCGGTTTCCTTTGAAACGTACATGGCCCGGTCCGCGCGGTCGAGAACGGTGTCTTCCGTGTCCCCGTGTTCGGGGAAGCTGGAGATGCCCAACGAGATGGTCACCCGGCCCTGAGGCTGAAATTCACCTCCGCTGAACACTTCTTTTTCCACCCGCTCCCTCAATCGCTCCGCGGCCAGGTAAGCTCCGACCTTATCTGTTCCCGGCAGAATCATTACGAATTCGTCTCCTCCGTATTTTGCCAGAATGTCGCTTTTGCGGAAAGCACGCTTCATGATTTTTCCCAGCTGTTGCAGGGCGAGGGAACCACGGATGTGTCCATTACGGTCATTGTAGTTCTTGAAGTTATCTACATCGAAAATGACCAGAGAGAATGGACGGTTCCGTGCGCGGGATTCCGTGATCTGTTTCGTGAGTAAATGAAAAAAGTGGGTCTGGTTGAACAGGCCGGTCAAGCCGTCGGCTACCGATAGTTCCCGTGTTTTCTCCAGCAGATCCTGAAAAAGCCTCTCCTTGCGGAAGGCGTGGCGGGCCGTTCTGTAAGAGAGCAGGAAAGCCAGTAGGAAAAGCAGGTTGCTCAACAACAGCCGGATCAACTGCGCTTGAGAAAGCAACAGCCCGTCGCTCAGCAACACGAACAGTGTGAACAAAAACATGATGGCCAGGGTGTTGCGCAACGCTTTCTCAAAAACCAGAAAAAACACGGAAACCACGATGTGGAAAATAAAGAGAACCCAGAGCGGGTTGTTGACGGGGTGGGTCAAGTACACCACGATTGCGATCGCCGCCAGGTCAAAGTCCAATTGCAGGGAGGTTAGCTGGTACAGGTGGCGGTAGGCGTTTCCGGATGCGCATGCGGGTTTTTGCAACCACCACAGCAGCATCAGGTTGCCCATGATCAACAGTGCAACAACCAGGAGGAGTTGGTCCGGGTGAGCGAATCCGGGTTGCGGAAAGAGTGATACCAGTCCCCACAGCAAAACGAGGATACCCGCGAAAACCCAGCGCAGGTTGATCAGCCAGCGGTTTTTGTCTCGTATCTGCAACTCCGCCAGGTTTTCGGGGTCCAGCGGTTCGGCAGGCGTTGCGGGCATCTCGCCGGTCATGGTTTCAAAATATTTTTTCTCGGGGAAAATGTCAAACCGATTGTACCTTTTCTTTTTGCATTATAGAATGGATGTACCTTTTTGTAACGTGGACGTGAAACGATTAAGGAGGTGACGAGTTGTACAAACCGCGAAAACCCTATGATTTGTCCTACACACATTTTGTCGGCTCATGGGCCTGGCTTTTGCACCGATTGTCGGGACTGGCGCTGATCTTCTACCTTTGCTTGCATGTCTGGGTCATTCATACCCTCACACTGGGTCCGGAATCTTTTAACAAGCTGATGGCCTTTCTCACGTCTCCGCTTTTCCGCATCCTGGAAGCGGGGCTGTGGGGCGTCATCCTGTACCATGCCTTTAACGGAGTCCGGGTGATCATCGTGGATTTCTTCGGCGGGTCCCTGGCCCAGAAGAAACTGTTCTTTGTTTTGATCGCCGTGGCCTTTCTGTTGTGGGCTGCGGGCAGTGCGGTCATTATCGGCCATATTCACTGAACGGAGAGGACAATGCCGGGAAAAAACTATCGTGAAACTTCGCGCCGGGGCGGAATGCTCTGGTTGCTGCAACGTGTATCGGCAGTGGTTATTTTTGTGTTGCTGATCATCCATTACGTGACCTATCACTTCATTGGTGACGGGACCATAACTTATGACAGGATCATTGCCAAGATGGCTTCACCCTGGTTCAACCTTGCCCAGATCCTGTTTCTTGTCACCGCGCTTTTCCACGGCCTGAACGGCGTGTGGATGGTGACGGAAGACTATATTCACCAGCGGGCGCCACGCCTGGTGCTGGCCGCGATTCTTTTACTGCTGGGTTTGCTCCTGCTTTACGGAGGTACTTCGACTGTACTGAACGCGGGTTATCCCGGAGGAGTATCACAATGAGACCAGAAGAAGCCAGACATATGCACCAGATCGATGCCGTGGTTGTGGGCGCCGGGCTCGCCGGTCTCCGGGCCGCGCTGGAACTGGCCCGCAACGGCATCGAGGTGGCGGTGCTGACCAAAGTCTATCCCACCCGCTCCCATTCCGGGGCCGCACAGGGCGGCATTGCCGCGGCCCTGGCCAATGTGGCGGAAGACTCCCTGGAACTGCACATGTTCGACACGATCAAGGGCAGCGACTACCTGGGAGACCAGAATGTGATTGAGCTGTTCGTGCAGGAAGCGCGCAAAACCGTGTATGATTTCGAGCATCTGGGTGTACCGTTCTCCCGAACAGAAGACGGACGCATCAATCAGCGGCCGTTCGGCGGACACAGCTCCCCCCGCGCCTGCTTTTCCGCCGACATTACCGGGCATGTGTTGCTTCATACCCTGTACGAACAATGCGTGCGCCACCGCGTGCATTTTTTCAACGAGTTCCAGGCGGTGTCTTTGATGATCGAGGACCATGTATCCCGCGGCGTCGTGGCCTGGGACATCCGCCACGGGGGATTGCACGTGTTTCACGCCAAAGCCGTGCTGTTGGCCACGGGCGGTTACGGCCGCGCATTTAAAATCACATCCAACGCGCATGCCAATACCGGGGACAGCCTGTCTCTGATCCTGGAGGCCGGGCTGCCGCTGGAAGATATGGAGTTCGTTCAATTTCATCCCACCGGCCTGTACAAGCACGGTATCCTGTTGTCTGAGGCGGCTCGCGGAGAAGGCGGCTACCTCTTAAACGGCAAGGGAGACCGCTTCATGGCAACCTATGCCAGGGAAAAGATGGAACTGGCTCCGCGCGACTTGGTTTCCCGGGCCGAGCAAACGGAAATCAACGAGGGCCGGGGTGTGGGCGGCATGGATTATGTCTATCTGGACCTGCGCCACCTGGGGCGGGAAAAGATCATGGACCGCCTGCCCCAGGTATGGGAACTGGCCTTGAACTACCTCAAGGTGGATGCCATTGAAGCCCCGGTTCCCATTCAGCCCACGGCCCATTACTCCATGGGAGGAATCCCGGCCAACATCCATACGGAAGTGATTTTCAATGCGGCCGGAGACGTGGTCACGGGCCTGTACACCGCCGGGGAGGCTTCCTGCCTGTCGCTTCACGGGGCCAATCGACTGGGAACCAACTCTCTCCAGGACGCCGCCACTTTCGGGCGGTTGGCCGGCGGGCGCATGACCGGTTTTATTCGTCAAGCCGGATTTTCCCCTGTGTCTTCCAATCCCCTGGATCGAGCGACAGAACGAATCGAGCGTTTGATCTCGGGAGGCAACGGAACGGAAAGGCACGCGCGGCTTCGGGAAGAACTCCAGGAAAACATGACCCGTCACGCCGGTGTGTTCCGTAACGCCGAGGGCCTGGGGCAATTGCAGAAAACGGTTCGGGAACTCCAGCAGCGTTACCGCAATGTTCGCATAGACGATGCGGACCAGCCTTTTAATCTGGACCTCATCGAAGCCCTGGAAGTGGGGCATCTGTTGAATTTCTCCGAGGTCATCGTAGAAGGGGCGCTGGTACGGACCGAGTCCCGGGGCGCGCATTTCCGTACAGATTATCCCAAGCGGGACGATCAGAAATGGTTGGCACATACCCTGGCCTGGAAAACCGATTCAGGAGTTCGCTTGAGTCATGACAAGGAAGTTGTGATTTATATGGATCGCTTCCCGCCCCAGGAACGCAAGTACTAGGAGGCCATCATGAAAGAATCAGTCATTGTAAAGATACTGCGTTATCAACCGGCAAAGGATGAAAAACCCCGTTGGCGGACGTATCGCCTAGATGTGTCCGGGGATTCCACCATCCTGGATATCCTGAACGAGATCCATTGGCACCACGATGGGACCCTGGCCTACCGGCGTTCCTGTCGCAGTGCCATTTGTGGATCATGCGCCATGAAGGTCAACGGGCGAAACGTGCTTGCCTGCGAAACCCCGATGCATCAGTTCCGGGGCCACAAGCTGAAGATCGAACCTTTGCCCGGTTTTCCCATTATTAAAGACCTGATTGTGGATATGGAAGGATTTTTTGACAAACTGCAGCGGGTAAAACCGTACATGGTCGTCGACAAGCCGATACCGGACAAGGAGTTTCTCCAGAGTCCCGAGGCGTTTTCCCGTATTCGGGAATCCGCGTACTGTATTCTGTGCGGAGCGTGTACCTCATCCTGTCCCAGCCTCTGGGCCAATGAGAACTACCTGGGGCCGGCCGCCCTGCTGAAAGCCTATCGCTTCATTTTCGACAGCCGGGATGACGGCACGGACGAACGCCTGGATATCATTAACGATCGCAACGGTTTGTGGCGGTGCCACACCATTTTCAATTGTGTGGAGGCGTGCCCGAAACACATCGACATCACCGGTTGTATTTCCCACCTGAAGAACCGGGTGGTGGACAACTCACTGTGATTGATAAATTCTATCGGCACATTCCGGGAAAACAGAACATTGTTTCGGTTGATGACATGTGGAAGGAATCGCACGAGAGTCCGGAATGAACCGCGCTGATCGTGGAAGCGTGCTGGTGGCGGGAGGGGCCGGATATATCGGCAGCCATGTATCCAAGGCGCTGGCCGCGGCCGGATATCGTCCCGTGGTGCTTGACAACCTGAGTACCGGAAACGCCGCACATGTGGTGGATTTTCCGTTGATTCACGCGGATATCGCGGACAACGGCCGGGTCGCTTCTCTCATCAGAGAACACGAGATCCGCGCCCTTCTGCATTTTGCCGCCGCCATCCAGGTTGAGGAATCGGTCCGGTTCCCCTTGAAGTACTACGAAAACAATGTTTGTCGTACCCTGCAATTGCTCAGGACCTGTTCGCAAAACGGTGTGCGCACAGTGGTTTTTTCTTCCACCGCGGCGGTATACGGGAATCCGGAAAAGTTGCCTATTTCCGAAGAAGCCCCTTTACGCCCCATAAATCCGTATGGCCGTTCCAAAGTGATGGTGGAGATGGTGCTGAAGGACATGGCCGCGGCCCTGCCGGATTTTCATTACGCGGCCCTGCGTTACTTTAACGTGGCCGGGGCGGACAGGGGGGGGCGCATCGGACAATGCTATCCGCAGGCAACCCACCTGATCACCCTGGCGTTGCGCGCCGCCCTGGGCTTGCGTCCGGAACTGGCGGTGTTCGGTACGGATTATCCCACCACGGATGGAACGGCCGTGCGTGACTACATTGACATTGAAGACATCGCCGCCGTGCATGTGCACGCGCTTGATGCCCTGTTGGAACGCCCCGGAAACCTGGTTATGAACTGCGGATATGGTCACGGTTTCTCTGTGAATGAAGTGGTTCGGACCGTAAAGCAGGTGACGGGCGTTGATTTCCCCGTGCGTAAGGCCGGCCGCCGGCAAGGAGATCCTCCCGTATTGGTGGCGGATTCCAGCCGGGCGCGTAAAGAACTGAATTGGTCGCCCCTGCATGACAACCTGGAAAAAATCGTTCGCGCGGCATGGGCATGGGAGCAGAAACTTCATTCCGGGAAGGCGAAAAAATGAACAAGACATCCATGGCAAGCAGGATATTTCCGGTGGCGCTTTTGCTCGCTTCTTTGACTTGCGGGGCACGAACGGTTGCTGAAACCGTTGACCCGTCCGACGGGCCGGAACCGGTAGTGGAATACGCCATTGACGCGCGCCTGCTGCCGGCCAACCGCGACCTGGAAGCCACACAGGTTCTGACCTGGCGCAACCCGACACAAATTGCGGCAAAGACCCTGCGTTTCCATTTGTATTACAACGCTTTCCGCGGCCCGGAAACAACTTTCATGCGGGAACATGGCCTACGGAGGTTCAAAAGCCGTAAGAAAGACAGGGAGCGGCGCTACGGCGGGATCGATATCCTGGAGTTGAATCGTATCGGCGGAGAAAACCTGACGAAAAAAATCACTTTTATGGCTCCGGATGACAACAACGAAAATGATCGTACAGTGATTGAAGTGCCATTACTGGAACCAGTGGCACCGGGCGATGTCATTCGCCTGCGCTTCCGCTTCCAACTGAAAATTCCTGAAATTTTTGTCCGCACCGGCTGCTGGAAGGATTTCTTTTTCATGGGTCAATGGTTTCCCAAGATCGGTGTGTTTCAGTCGGATGGGACCTGGCATTGCCATCAGTTTCATGCCAACTCCGAGTTCTTCGCGGATTTTGGTCGATACCGGGTTGCCGTTACCCTGCCGGAGGAATACGTGGTCGGTGCCACGGGAAATTCCGTTTCGGCCGTCAACCACGCGGATGGTACGGTGACCCACACCTTTGCTCAGGACCGCATTCATGATTTCGCCTGGACGGCCTGGCCGCAATTCAAACAATTGCGGCGCAATGCGACGGTGCCCGGGCGGGAGCGGCCCGTTGAAGTCGTGCTGCTTCTGGATCCGCAACACGAGGACGCCCGGGACCGTTACTTTCACTCCGTCATATTCGCCATGCGTTTTTTATCGGAAAAGTTGTTTCCCTATCCTTATGATCGCATTACCGTGGTGGATCCGCCATTGGGAGCGGCCGGCGCAATGGGTATGGAATACCCCACCCTGATTACCGGGGGGCATATCTCTTTTTTGCCCGACGGGATGCATTTTACGGAAATGGTAACCATCCATGAATTCGGCCACCAGTTCTGGTATGGCCTGATCGCCAGTGACGAGTTCCGTGAAGCCTGGCTGGATGAAGGCATCAACACCTTTTTTGAGGGCGAGATCATGGACGCCTATTTCAAGGAAAGCCCGTCACTGTTGGATTGGTTCGGTATCCGTATCGGGGATGCTGAAAGCCGCCGCGGCCCGCTTAAGGGTATCCCGGTGGTGGAACGGGTGAACCAGCCGTCCTGGCATTTTCTGTCGGGCGGCAATTACTCCAACCATGTGTACAACCGAGCCGCTGTGTTTATCGATACCTTGAAAGGTTATCTGGGAAAAGAGCAACTCTACGATTTTTTTGCCCAGTATGCACGAAAATATGCATGGCGGCATCCTTCCACACATGATTTCGTCACCACATTAAACGAAGTCACCGGCCGGGATCTGGGGTGGGCGTTCGAGCAATTCATCAACGGTACCGGGCGGCTCGACCTGGCGGTCCATTCCCTTTCGTCGCAACGGCTGGAAAGTGATCCGGTTAGTTATCGCAACGAAGTCCTCCTGTTACGCAGAGAGGGGTTTTTCCCCGCCGAGGTGTTGATTCGCCTGCGCAACGGTCGCGAGGTACGCCACTTGTGGAAAGATCCGGGCCGTTGGAAACGCCTGGAATTCACACACGAGTCTCCGCTTCATGCCGTTGTGATTGACCCGGAATTCCGAATTCCCCTGGACCATGACCTGATCAACAACTCCAAGACCGCGCGACCAGCGCGCAGAGAATCGCAAGGCGCTGCCTTGAAACTGGGTTTTTTGTTCCAGACCCTGCTGGGAATGCTGTTTATGTAAAGAGGTCACACCATGAAAGCAGTTCAAGCCTATGTGGCGAGTTTTCGCGGGCGAACCGTTGCCGTGGCGGTTTATCTCTGGGCGGCCGGTCTCATTTTCAGTTTGCCGGCTTACCTGGGATTTTCGCGCTTGATCTCATCTACCCTTGGCGACAGCCTGCTTCTGGAAATGACTGAAAAATACGGATCCTTTACCGTATGGTTGGAGTTGTTCTCTCGTGGCAAAATGGGTTTTCGCTTGCTTTTGTATCAACTGGGAGTTTTGGTACTGGTGTTTGCGCTTTTTTCTCTTTTTCTTTCGGGCGGCGTGTATGGTGTTTTTGTGTCTCGCGATTCACCACGGTTGTTTAATTTCCTGAGCCGTGCCTGGAAAAACTTGCCGGCTTTCTTTAAACTGTTTCTGACTTGCTGGCTGATCTGGATTCCGATGCTGGCCGTTTCCCTGCTGGGGTTTGTCTTGCTGGCCGGGTTTCTTCGTGAATCAGGCAACGAAACACTGTTTCGCTGGCTGTTTCTCACCTGGGGCGGGGTGACGCTGATCATGATCGGCTACACCATGGCCGTGTACGATCTTTCCCGTATCCGGCGACTGCAAGGAGTGAGGGGGACCTGGAAGTCTTTTCGTTCCGGCATGAACTTTGTCCACCGCCACGTTCTCGTGTTGATCACGCTCTTTTTTCTTTTCCTGGTCCCGCTGTTGTTGATCTTTTGCTTAACTTCGGCATTTTCAGATATCGCCGGACCTTTGCCGCATATTGTCACGTTTGCGGGATTTCAGGTGCTGATGTGGATGCGTTATTTTTTCAAAAGCGTTTTTATGCATGCGGAAACCCGGGTTGCAGGTGAGTATCCGATCCATCTTCCCCCTGAACTTGACGCCGAAAGGGAAACTGATACAATATGAGTTCGCGGTAATATCCAGCGAAGCAATCCAACAGCGAGGTGAACATGGCTGAATACACGTCTTCACAACTCATGCAAATGGAGCATGAATTTGGTGCCCACAACTATCATCCCCTGGAAGTAGTGATCGCCCGGGCGGAAGGGGTGTGGGTGTGGGATCCGGAGGGCAACAAGTACATGGACTGCCTGGCCGCGTATTCCGCGGTCAACCAGGGCCATCGCCATCCGCGCATCATCCAGGCATTGAAGGATCAGGCCGATCGACTGACCCTGACCAGCCGGGCATTTTATAATGACCGCTGGCCGCAGTTCGCCCGCAAGCTGGCGCAGACGGTGGGCAAAGAGATGGTACTGCCCATGAACACGGGTGCTGAGGCGGTAGAGACGGCCATAAAAGCGGCAAGACGCTGGGGTTACGAGAAAAAGGGTGTTTCCGCGGATCAGGCGGAGATCATCGTGATGTGTGAAAATTTTCATGGCCGCACCACAACCATTGTCAGTTTCTCCACTGATGAAGTGGCCCGTACAAATTACGGGCCCTATACCCCCGGATTCAAACTGGTTCCGTACAACGATGTCGAGGCGGTTCGCTCCGCCATTACCCCCAATACAGTCGCGGTTCTGGTTGAACCCATTCAAGGCGAAGCCGGCGTGATGGTTCCGGATGACGGTTATCTGCGCGGCCTGCGAGAGGTCTGTGATGACAGCAACAGCTTGTTGATCTGTGATGAAGTGCAGACCGGTTTCTGCCGTACCGGTAAGTTGTTTGCCTATGAGCATGAAGGAATCGTTCCCGATATCATCATCATGGGCAAGGCGTTGGGAGGCGGTGTGTATCCCGTCAGCGCCATTGCGGCCGACAAAGCCGTAATGGAGGTTTTTACTCCCGGTTCCCACGGCTCTACTTTCGGTGGAAATCCCCTGGCCTGCGCGGTTGCCGAGGCCTCAATCGATGTCCTGCTGGATGAAGACCTGGCAGGAAACGCCCAGCGTCTTGGTGAACACTTCCGCGAAAGCCTGCGGCGCATGAATTCACCCAAAGTGGATATCATCCGCGGCAAAGGCCTCTTGAATGCCGTGGTTATGAAACGCGAAGCCGGTAAGGCCCGAAAATACACCACGGCTTTAAAGGAATCCGGTGTGTTGGCCAAGGAAACCCACGATTGGATCATCCGCTTTGCACCACCGTTGACCGTGACGCAAGATGAGCTTGACTGGGCGCTTGAGCGCATTCGCGCCGTGCTTGCGTGATGATTCTATTCTGGACGGATCCGGCCGCTCCGGGCGGCTGGCCCCGGCTGGAGCGCAGTGTCAACCTCGGGGTTCATGCGGCTCCACGCCGTCACCTGGTGGTGGCCGCGCCTCGAAGTCGCAGGGTGGAAAAATATCTGGCCGCTCGTCGCGTACCCGCTGTTTGGCATGAACAGGTATTGCGGGATTTCCCGGAGGTGGTTCGCTTAACCATCGTGGATGTGGGACAGTACAATCAACCGTTTCTGCGCATGGTTGCCATGTGCGGGGAACGGGAAATCCCCGTGATTCCAATCCGTGATCCCGGCGATCCCGCTTTCGAGTGGAAAGAAGGCTGTCTGGGAGGATGGCCGCCTGGAGGGGATTCCCAATCACCGCCGGGACCGGCCTGGGCGATTCTCCATCCCCGCTTTCGCCACGTTAACCGTGCCAGGCGAACCTATTCGCGGCGGGTACGCAAAATTTTGCTGAACCTGGAAGACCGTTTGGGATACCGGGAACTGCGTGACCTGATTGATTGCCTGTGGCGCCTGGGATATCGCCTGCGCATCGGCCCGACTTTTCTTGTGCGGGACAACCTGAAACGGGCCCTATCCAGAAAATACCCGGGAATCCGCTGGGTCGGCGCCGTGGAATGTATGGCGCGCCCCCTTTTTGAAGCGGATGCCGCCATTGTCGCACCGGGGGCGGCGGCCCTTGAAGCCGCGGCCGCCGGTACGCCGGCATTCTACTTCAGCCGCAATGCCGGGGAGCGGGATATCGCCGTTCAACTGCAGGCTCTGGGTATGGGAATGGTTTTGACTTCTTTTAAAGAACCCCTGGAGTCACCCAATCGGGACACGTTGCGTCAGTGGGGAGAAAACGGCCGCAAACTCGTCGATGGGCGCGGTTTGTTTCGCACCCTGGAGTATCTTCGTGACCAGGGCCACCTTTCTCATGCATTGAATGGAGCCGCGTCATGATTCAGGTCGGACTGACCGGCGGCATTTGCACCGGCAAAACATTTGTATTGGAAATATTCAAGAAATTGGGGTGTTACACGCTACAAGCGGACGAATTGTCACAAAAGATTATCTTTGCGCCGGATTCGCCGGTGGCGAAAGCGATTGTGGATAATTTCGGCGCCGGGATCCTGAACAGGGCCACGGGAGAGATCGACCGTGAAGCATTCTCGCGGATACTGTTTGAGGACAAAGCAAAACGTGATTACATCAACAAGCTGGTCCACCCCCTGGTCCGGTCTGAGCGGGAGAAGTTGATCAAGGAAATCGGCAAGACCACGGTATACGACATTTTTGTCTATGAATCCGCCTTGATGGTGGAGTCGGGGATATGGCGTGATTTTGACGCTGTGGTTGTGGTGTTCGCCCACGCGGATGAGCAGATCCGGCGCTTGATGGAGCGAAATCAGTTGTTCCGTGAAGAAGCCGAATCGCGTATCCGCTCGCAGTTTCCCCTGAGTGAAAAACTCAAAGTGGCCCACTTTACCATTGATACCACCGGGTCTTTCGAAAAAGCGGAGGCCCAGACCCTGGAAACGTACCACTTCCTGCGCAAGCGTTTTAAGCTTGACTGAACTGTGGTACAATTGGGGGGGGATGGAAGGAGACCGGTTATGGACAGTGAGGCCCTGGTGAAATTGGGGTTGTCAGGGGATCCGGGGTCTGGGGAAATCCGCAAGGCTTACCTGGCGCGAACCACGCAACCCCGATTTCAGGATGTGATAGTCCAGGACCTGTCACTGAGTCAGGAATTTTCCCGTCTTCACGAGGCTTACATCACCCTGATGCGCGAATTGGCCCAAACCGGAGTTGAAGTGTCCGCGCCCTCCTCTACATCGGACACCGTGCAGTTGCTGTACAATCAAGGCGTTTACGCCATGATCCATCAGAATTTTTTGCGGGCGGGGGAAAAATTTCAGGAAGCCGACCGCATCCAGCCTCGCAATCCCCTGGTCCTGCTGCACCTGGGGATCCTGCTGCTCAAGCGGCACAGCTTCTATGCTGCGGAGAAGTACCTGCGGGACGCAGCTGAATTGCTTCCCGACAACCACGCTCCCTGGCTGTACCTGGCGGAAACCTATGAACAGGCCGGCAAACCCGGGGCGGCGCAAGCTGCTTTACGCAGGGCATTGGCGCTCAACCCTTCACTGTCGGGTATTGCCGCTCGCATCAAAACGCTTGACAAAAAGGGCAAATCCGGCAAAGACTCCAATGACCGGCGCTTATCCCTGCTGGAGCGGTTGCTGGGAAGGCGCCGCTGAGGCTGGATCCATCTTCTCTGGAGAACTGATGAAGGCGTTCCCATACGCCCACGCATGCTTTTTGGGTAATCTATAACAGTCGGGCCGGGTTATTGCTTTCCCTGAGACTTCCGGGTTAACACGATCTCGACCCGGTCGCGATCCTCGGGTAGGCGATCCAGGGAATCCACCAGGCCCTCGCAGACACCACAAAATATTCTGCTCACAAAGGGATTTAAGGCAATGTCTTTGCCGTTGACCTTGAGGTTGATTTCATAATCCATTGTATTCCTCCATGAATCTTGTCAGGCGGTCCATATCGTTCCAGCCGAATCGCGGCCGGGGGAAGTCATCTTGGCGGTCCGAGATTACGGCGGCCAGCCGCTCACCCGGCGCGCGGATCTCAGGCCTGTCTTCTGACAGTACTTCCAGAAAGGGCACGTCCGTGAATGCCCGGCCTTCCAGTAGTACCACGTCGTATGCCGTCCACTGGTTGCGCAGCAACCGTGCCGCTTCAGCCGCATCGGTACAACGCCGCACCTGCATCAACTCCGCTCCCGACAGCACGGCCGCGCTATTCGCACCGGCTTCCAGAAAGGTGCGGGAGTCTTTGGCTTCGGGTTCGAGCTGAGCGCTGTGTCCGGTGTGCTTTACTGCCAGTACCCGCAGACCCCGGGAACGGAACGCTTTTATGAGCTCAGTAATCAAGCGGGTTTTCCCCG
>DSBM01000029.1 GCA_011049425.1 Candidatus Aminicenantes bacterium | reverse complement strand
GTCTGAACCGAAGTGGTGAGCGGTGATTTGTGCCCGAAAGGGTACTCTCATGCAGCCTTATCATTTTTTCAAATAAGTATAACCCCCAAACCCACACAAAATGGAAGAGAACCAAAAGTTGAAGAGTTGAAGAGTTGGAAAGTTGGAGAGGAAAGAAGTTGGCGACAGGCAAGTGTCTGTTTTTCATCACAGAACCCGGAAGCTCCCTCATCACCAAGGCGCTTTGCGCCTCATCACAAGCACTTGTAAGCTCGCATCACCAGCCCTCGTGAGTCCCCATCACAAGCACGAGTAGAAAAGAAGAAAAGGCACTCAACCGCCGCTGATCATGTGGATGGCTTCCACCGTGTCACCGTTGCGCACCACCACTTCTTTGTATTGTGCTTTGCGCACCAGGGTGCCGTTGACCTTGACCACGATGTTGGGAAACACGTAGCGCATATGATCCAGGAGCTGTTTCACCGTCATCTCTTCCTGTTCGGGAATATTTGTTTCTCGGTTGTTCAGGGTGATGATCATTTTTGTTCCTTTGCTGATTGCCGCGCCAGGGAGGGCTCATCCAGCAACAATTCGAGTACCACATTCGCCTGCATGTGAGCCACGATTCCGACCCTGGGAGCCAGGGGCGGCAGTTCCGGTGACACCTCGCTGCCTTCATCACCGCAAATGATAAGGCGCCCGCTTCTGCGCGTATGCAGGATCTCGTTGCGACCGTACCCCCCCAATCCCGACGCGGCCACCAGCCAGATCCGCGGCCGCTCCGTCAGGAAGGTTTCCACAATCATCTGCTTGGCTTCCGCGCTGTCAAACGCCTCAACTACCACCGGACAAGCAGAAAAAACCGACAATACGTTTTCTTCCGTCAAGCGTAAGTCCAGCGCCGCGACCTCTGTTTGCGGAGCCATGCGCTGAATATTTTCTTTCAAGGCATCCACTTTTTTCATGCCCACCTGATCGCAAAAGAAAGCCTGGCGGTTGAGGTTCTCGCGACTGACCCGGTCAAAATCCGCGATCACCAGACGGCCCACACCACTGCGGGCCAGCGCCGCGGCACAATTGGAACCTAAGCCACCGGCACCGGCGATGCCCACTGTACAGGCCTGGAGAAATTCGAGCGGACGGCTCATTGAATGCGTATTCGGGCTCCACCCTCATGGGAAACGACCTGGCCGATCAGGTAAAAAGACTCCGCGGCCGCTTTCAGGGAAGCTTCCACCCGACTCAACTTGTCCGGGGCAATGATCAAAACCATGCCGATGCCCATGTTGAATACCCGGAAACGCTCCTCAAGGCTGACGCCGCCCTTCTCCACCAGAAAACGGAAAATGGGAGGGACCGGCCAGACCTGCTCTACCCGGGCGCCCAGATTTTCGGGCAGGATCCTGGGGATGTTGTCGATGAATCCGCCGCCGGTGATGTGGGCCATGCCCTTTACGCATTCCTCCTGAATCAACGGGCGGACCGGCTTGAGGTACGAGCGATGAACCCGGAGTAATTCATCCCCCACGGTTGCGCCTACTCCCGGAAGGGGACTGTTTACGGAAAGGCCTTCCTGCTCGAACAGGATATGACGGGCCAGGGAGTAGCCGTTGGTGTGAAGCCCGGTGGAGGGCAAGCCGATCAACAAGTCGCCCTGGCGGATATCGCTGCCATCCGGAATGCGGTTCCGATCCACCAAACCCACGATGAACCCGGCCACATCGTACTCGTTTTCCTTGTAGAACCCGGGCATTTCCGCGGTTTCACCACCCAGCAGCACAAAGTCGTTTTCCACGCAACCTTCCAACATGCCGGAAACAATGGCGGAAATCGTATCCGGCTCCACTTTGCCGGTGGCGATATAATCCAGAAAAAACAGGGGATCCGCTCCGTATACCAGAATATCGTCTACGCAATGATTAACCAGATCCTGGCCCACGGTATTATGACGATCGGCCAGAAAAGCCACTTTCAGTTTGGTACCCACTCCATCCGCGGAAGAGACCAGGACCGGATGCTCCAGTTTCTGTTGCAAGGGGAAAAACCCGCTGAACTTGCCGATTTCATTCACTCCCAGGCGGCGAACCATGTCGCGGATTTTTTCAACCGCCTGATTGCCCTTATCGATGTTTACGCCGGCCTGGGAATACTTGTCGCTTGCCATTTCCGCCTCCGGAAAA
This sequence comes from Candidatus Aminicenantes bacterium, assembly GCA_011049425.1. Lineage (NCBI taxonomy): Bacteria > Candidatus Aminicenantota > Candidatus Aminicenantota bacterium. The sequence continues at coordinate 28,484 of DSBM01000029.1, read as the reverse complement.
CACCCCCCTTTATATTCCACTTCATTGGCCATTCTACCCGCAAGCCGGGCCAAAGTCAAACCCCCCCGAAAAAGCAGAATCTCAACCGAGAAGGTCTTCAGGAAGGACATCCCGGGGATTTTTCCGGGCAATCGGCGGCCTGCGGCCGTACAGCAAGTCGTCAAAGAAAAGCGCCGCCCTCTGGTTCCAGGGATTGCGCGCAATCAGCCATCGTACCAGGCGGTGAATCGCCGTATCCGGTTTGGAATAGGGGCATACGCGGATGCAAAAGGCACAATCCGTGCCGATCCGTTTCCAGAAAGCAAAGCAACGTTCCTGGAGAATGGACCAGTGGCGGAAACCTCGACTCTCCGGTTCTTCTCCTTCGGGAATGGCTCGCGACGGGCAGTTTTCCGCGCATTTTTTGCAAATGCGGCAGAAGTCGGCGACATGTTGATTGAGCGGTTTCCCGCTGGGGAGTGGGGCATTGGTTGACACCACGGCCAGGCGTACGCACGGGCCATGAACCCTGTGCATGAAAATTCCCATCCTGCCCAATTCTCCCAGGCCGGCCGATACCGCAACCGGCACACACATCAACTGGTAGTTGGCGTCCGTGTGCGCCCGGGCGTCATGGCCCAGGGCCCTGAGATAATGCGTCACGACATTTGCGATCTTGGCGCTTTCCACGTACTGGCGCGATGATTCCAGCAATACGGGCAAAGCGGGAGAATGTTGAATCATGCGCACGTCCATGGCCACAACGATCACGATCCCGCGATCATGCGATGGGTGGATGGCATCACCCCAACCTTCTGCGTGTCGGCCGGCATGGCTGTACCAGTGATACGGCTCCAGGGCGGCAAACCCCACATCCACAGCGCCGTAGTAGCCGCCCAATGACTGGATGTCCGCAGCCAACTGGTCCGGCGGACCACTATCGGGCCGTTTTGCCGTGGATGGAGGTTCAGTCGGCTGACATTGTCGGGATCGATCCAGAAATTCGAACGCGGCAGAGGCCATGGTTGCAAAGCGCCGGTCGAAATAAAGCCCTCCCGGATCTCCCAGTTCCACAGCGGCATGAACGGCTCGGTCTGTTTCCCGCCGGGCGGGATGGTCCGCGTAGTAGGCCTGAGCCAAACGGGGATGGTACTGGAGTTCATTGCGGGAGAACATATGCTCCCGCTCATCCATTGCTTCCGCTCCCGGACCTGGACTCTCCACCTGGAGGCCGCGGGGAAACCAGGGAATCCACGCCACAAAAACGGTCAGGAAAAGAAATCCCAGAAACACCGCATTGGCGGTTTGAACCAGGGGAAAGTGGCGCAATTGGATCAAGGCGCCCCAGAACACCAGGTTTACCGGGAATGCCGCCATGCACAGCCATGTGGCCCGCCGTTGCTTCTCCCGGATCGAGGCCTGAACCATCATGATAATCAGCAATGCGATGAGCCCGCCGGAAACCAGGTTGATCGCTGTCAAATTCACCTCCAAAAATCCCTTTTTGCACCCGGGATTTGCAATCGCCTTGCGGCCAGGACCCAGAGAGGAACCGCGAAAACCAGTAACTCCAAGCCCATCACGCCCAGGTTTCCCCAGGAAAAAACCACGGCCAGGCTCTCCCGGTGAAACGGCGGGAATCCGCCGACATGAAACAAGCGGGAGGAAAAAGGGAACAAAATGGGAAAGCCGATTGGATCCATCATGTCTGTCACCAACAGGTCCAATACCACGTGAGATACGCCCACCGCCAACAGGGCCCATCGTACCCGGATCGTGCGCACAAGCCCGAACAGAAGCAGGGTGGACAGTAAAACAAAAACCAGGTTGTGGGTGACATACTGATGGGGGATGCGGGAACGCACCGCCGGCACCATTCGCAAGAGAAAATCCACATCAGGAAGGTTGGCCGCCAGAACAAAGGCGGCCATTTCTCCGCCTCGAAAACGGCGGGAAACGGCCAGCCAACCACTGATTCCGACCATGGTATGTGCGATGGGAGTCACGTCAGGATCCTTTCTGCGGCGATTATAGCATAGTCCGCCGCCGGCCTTGCCAGGTATACGGTTGTTTGATACAGTATCCCCCATGACTGAATCCGTGCCGGCGGGCACGTTGCCCATTGATGCGTTCCAGGACACCATCCTTCAGCAGGTGGACCGCCATCCGGTCGTGATTCTCACCGCGGAAACCGGCGCCGGCAAGTCCACCCGGGTGCCTTTGTGGCTGTGGCAGCGGGGAATGCGGGTACGGGTTACCCAGCCCCGGCGGATCGCCGCCCGCTCCCTTTCACACTACCTGGCTGAAATCACCGGCACTCCCTGGGGGGGCGCCATCGGGTTCCAGACCGGCCTGGACCGCTGCTGTTCGCGGCAGACCCGATTGTTGTATTTGACCGACGGCGTCCAGATGCAGCGCGAGATCCAGGCCAAGCGTGACTGGGATGCATTGATCCTGGATGAAGTCCATGAATGGAACCTGAACCAGGAAACCCTGATGGGAACGGTTCGCGAAAACCTGGACCGGGGCGTCTTTCGCAAAGAGAAAAAAAAAGTCGTCGTCATGAGTGCCACCCTGCAGGCGAACCGCCTTTCCAATTTCCTGAAAGATGCGCCGGTGATTTCGGTTCCCGGAAGGGGATTCCCGGTCACCATGCACCGCCATCATCCGGAATTCATGCTGTCCGATGCAGCGCAATTGGTGGCAGGGGGCCGCAATATCCTGGTGTTTCTACCGGGAAAACGTGAAATCGAGGATTTCGGGGAGCAATTGGAGGCCGCCCTGAAAGAGGACGGCCTGCATGCCCGGATCCTGCCTTTGCATGGAGAACTCGGAATCCGCGACCAGGCCAGGGTGTTTCAGCATTACTCCCAGCCGAAAGTCGTCCTCGCCACGGACATCGCCCAGACCAGCCTGACCATCGACGATATCGACGCGGTGATCGATTCCGGACAAAAAAAAGAGATTCAGATCCGCAAGGGCATTGAGGGCCTGTACCCGGTCGACATCTCCCGCGCAGAATGCCTGCAGCGGGCCGGACGGGCGGGAAGGGTTCGCAGCGGCCAATACATCCTCTGCGCCGAGAGGGAAATGGATGAGCGTCCGCATTTCCCCGAACCTGAAATCCGGCGGTTGAACCTGGAGTCCGTTGTGCTGCGCATGATCAACTGGGGCGTATCCCCCCGGGATTTTCCCTTTTTTCATTCTCCAAAATCCGGATTGATCACCCGTGCCCTGCAACGCCTCGAAGTATACGGAGCCATCACGACCGAAAGCGCCATCACCGAGGACGGCAAACACATGGCGGGGCTGCCCGTGTCAATCCAGAGTGCGCGCATGCTGCTCGAAGCGCGCAAATCCTCTTCCCGCGTGACGGACACCGTACTCAAAGCCATCGCGATACTGGAAGCCGGCGGCATTGTAAACCGGGATTTTCCCGGAACTTCCGTGCATGAAGGCCGCTTTCAATCCGACATCCTCAACCAGATCATCATCTGGAACAACCAACGCCAGTTCCGCGCCTACATCCATCACAAAAAGCTCTCTTTAGCAAAGGAAATCCTGCGTGAGTTGCGCTCGCGCCTGAAAGTAAAAGCGGTCCATGACGAGTGGTCTCCCGGGGAAGAAGCGGCTGTTTACCGGGCCATCCTGTCCGGGTTCACCGAATGGGTCTTTCGCCGCTTCGGTGACATCTACAGCCGCGAGGAAGAGGAGGCCAGGCGCCTGGATCGCCAATCGATCCTGGCCGCCGAGCCCCCCGAGTGGATCACGGGCCAGCCGTTTGATCTCCTGGTAACCCGCACCAACCCCCAAAGCGGCGAGGCGGAGCAATTCCAGCTCGCCCTGATCACCTTCGCATCCCGAATTTCTTTGGAACTGCTGGAAGACCTTTCACCCTTCAGTTATCGTCACGAACGTTCAGTACGCGTCCGCAATCATACCGCGATAATCCGACACCGTGTCTTTTTCGGAGACCAGTTGATCATCGAATACGCCGCCGCCCCGGATTGGTCGCAGCCCGGAGACCGGGATGCCGCCATACCGCACGTATTGCGCTGGATTCGCAACCAGAAAGAAGAATTGCCCCTGAATCGACATCGCAAGCGCCTGGAAAGTGAATTCTCGCGCCTTCCCCGGAACCTCGCGCCGAAAAAAAAGTCTTTCAACGATTATTGGACCCGGTTCCTTTGCCGGGAAATCAGCTCGCGCTTGCGTACCGACCGCCTGGACCTGTTTTTTCACTTCGACCGATTCAACGGCCGCCTGCAACTGGATCGCCTGCTCCCCGCGGCAATGATCCGCAAACTGATGGATGCACGCTGGCCGGAAAAAACCGTGATTGCGGGAAAAACCGTAAACGTGGAATACACAAAGAAGGGTGCCCGCGCACGCCTGCCGATCCGGAACTTCGCTGATGCCGAGCCCGAGGAGATGTTCCTGGCCACCGGTCAACCACTGGTCCTGGATCTGGACGGGCGGGAATGCCTGGATTGGAAATCAGCCGTAGATGCCTACAACCAGTGGAAACACGCGGAGGTCTTTTTTCAACGCTGGCGCTTGCGACACCGGCCGGCACGAATGGAAGACATCGTGGACCTCGATTTTCCCATTACGTTCGAAGGCGGCAAAGGCAAGAAAAATCAGGCACTGGTTTTTTTCACGGCCCCGATAATTGGAAAGGAAGAGATCGTTCTGGGCCACTTTCCGGACAAAGAAAGCGCCTGTCGTCACATGGACGCCATACGTGAAGATTGGAACGCGCGACGGGAAGCATTCCGCAGCCGGGAAATCGAGCGCATATTCCAGAAAAAAGGCTGGCGCGTCAAGTCTTGACTGCTTCCGTGAGGGGGATTTGCTTTAACATGGCCGTGAGCACCTTTTGAAAACGCGCGGCGGTGCGGGAGGCCGTTTCCGTAACTTCGGCGTGTGAAAGCGGCTGCTTGCCTATGCCCGCGGCCAGGTTGGTGATACAGGAAATGGCTACTACACGTACCCCCATGTGCCGCGCCGCCACGGCTTCCGGTACGGTCGACATCCCCACCGCGTCCGCGCCCAATGCGGCCAGCATGCGTACCTCGGCCGGAGTTTCATAAGCCGGCCCGGTCATGGCCGCGTAGATCCCTTCGCGCACGGGCCCCCCGGTTTCTTCCAGAATACGCGTCGCCAGGGCGCGCAGGTCGGGATCGTATGCGGCGCTGAGATCAGGAAAACGCGGTCCCAACGCGGAAGGATTCGGGCCCCTGAGGGGATTGTCACCCATCAGGCTGATGTGATCGCGAATCACCATGAGGTCGCCGGGTTGCAGGTGTTGACCAATGCCGCCGGCGGCATTCGTCAACACCACGGTTTCAACTCCCATGCGACACAGGGTGCGCACGGGAAAAACCACCTCCGCCATGGTATGGCCCTCGTAGAAATGGGCCCTCCCCTGCAGAATCATGATCGGCCGGTTTTGCAAACGGCCGCAGAGGAGACGCCCCGCATGACCTTCCACGGAAACCGGCGGAAAACCGGGAATCTCCCTGAAGGGGATTTGTGAATCCACGGGGAAACCTTCAACAAATCCCCCCAGGCCGGAACCCAGCACGACTCCGATGCGGGGGACTTCTTTGACCATAGAGCGCACCTGTTCCACCGCGGCATCCAGCTTCTCAACCAACGACATGATACCTCCTGCGGATAAGTGCTTATCATGCCATATTGGAGATGATAATGAAACGTCGTTCGCGGTTGACATACAGGCGGCCGTTGCCTAGAATGGAAGCAGGTTTCCTGCAGGTCCGCCATGACAACCTTGACCAGTGAGTTGCTGCAAGCCGCTCGAAAAGCACGTTTGAAAGCCTACGCCCCCTATTCCGATTTTTCCGTGGGATGCGCGGTCCGGTCCGCTTCCGGGCGCGTGTTCACCGGAGTCAATGTTGAGAACGCGTCTTATGGATTAACCGTCTGCGCGGAGCGAAACGCCATTTTCAGCATGGTTGCCGCCGGCGAATATCGTTTCCATGTCCTGCTGGTGGCTGCCGGGACTGATGAACCCGTGCCTCCCTGTGGTGCCTGCCTTCAAGTCATGGTTGAATTCGCGCTTCCCGACAGTTACGTGATCATGGCCGGTCTGGGAGACCGGGTTACCGAAAAACCCCTTATCGAATTGCTTCCCCTGGGATTTCAATTTCCCCTTAAAGGCGCTAATCAATGACAAGTGCCGCTGAAATCGCCCCCCGTATCGATCATACCCTGTTGAAACCGGACTGCAGCGAGCGGGACATCCGTCGGCTGTGCCTGGAAGCCCACCGGCACCATTTCGCCACGGTCTGCATTCTGCCCCATTTCGTATCACTGGCCCACGAGCAATTACGCAATTCACAGGTCCGCGTCTGCACCGTGGTCGGATTCCCTCTCGGGGCGAACCGCAGCTCCATTAAAGCCGCGGAAGCTGAACTGGCCGCCACTGAAGGCGCCGCGGAAATCGATATGGTCATGAACCTGGCGGCTTTTCGTTCCGGTGACCTGGCCCTGGTCAAACAGGATATCCGCTCAGTGGTCCGCTCTTTGCCATCGGGCATCCTGATCAAAGTCATCCTCGAGACCGCATTGCTCAACGAGGCGGAAATCCGCTCAGCCTGCTCCCTGTGCCGGGAAGCGGGCGCCCACTTTGTCAAAACATCCACTGGTTTTGGTCCCGGAGGAGCCACGGTCGAGGCCGTGCGCACAATGAAGTCGGCAGTTCGGGATCACATGGGAGTCAAGGCTTCAGGAGGCATTCGCACCTTGGAACAAACCATGGCCATGATCGCCGCGGGCGCGGATCGCATCGGTACCAGTTCCGGCATTGACATCATTATGGAAACCGGGAGTTAATCCCGTGGAAACTCCTCCGGCCTTTCTGATCGCACGCAAACGCGACGGAAAAACCTTAACCCCCCGGCAGATCCGGGATTTCACCAGCGGTGTCACCTCCATGAGTTGGACGGATGCCCAGGTGGGGGCCATGCTGATGGCCATCTACCTGAACGGCCTGAACGATGATGAGCTGGTTGCCTTGACGGAAGCCATGATGGAATCCGGCGAACAACTCGAACTCAACGAGGTCGCCCCCTGGCGGATCGACAAGCACAGCACCGGCGGTGTGGGCGACAAGGTCAGCCTGGTGTTCGCCCCCCTGGCGGCCGCGGTCGGGATCCGGGTGCCGATGCTTTCCGGTCGGGGTCTGGGACATACGGGCGGAACCCTGGACAAATTGGAGTCGATCCCGGGCCTTGAGTGTTCCCTGTCGGCTGAGCGATTCCGCCAGGTCCTGGCTGAGACCGGAATGGTGATTGCCGGCGCGGAATCCCACCTGGTTCCGGCCGACCGCCGCTTATACGCGCTCAGAGATACAACCGCCACTATCGACCACCTCGGCTTGATTGTCAGTAGTATCATGAGCAAAAAGCTGGCGGTGAAGGCGGACGCACTCGTGCTGGATGTCAAAACCGGATCCGGGGCTTTCACCCAAAACACAAAAAACGCATTGAAGCTATGCCGGACAATGGTCATGATGGGTGAGGCCGCCGGCCGGCCGGTAACGGGATTCATTACCCGGATGGATCAACCACTGGGCCTCTGCGTCGGCAATGCCCTGGAGGTGGCGGAAGCCCTGGCCGCACTCCGGGGAGAGGGCCCCGGGGACTTGATGGAGGTAACCTTCGCGCTGGCCGAAGCCGCCATGGAGTTTGCCCGGATCAACGGGGATCAGGCCTGCCGCAGGCAGACTCTGCAAAACGCGATCGATTCGGGAAAAGCGTTGGAATTGTTCGCCGGCTGGGTCCATGCCCAGAAAGGCGACGCGCGTTGTTGCGAGGATCCGTCACTCCTGCCCCGGGCGGCGCTGACGGAAAGCGTTTACGCATCGCGGACCGGGTTTCTGACCGCAATGGACGCGCGGGAAACCGGACTGGCCGCCCACGCGGCCGGATCCGGCCGCAACCGGCCGGGTGAACCCGTGGATCCGGGAGCCGGGGTGATTTTGCACCGCAAAACCGGTGACCGGGTCAATGCCGGTGAACCACTGGCCACTCTCTATTCCAGCAGCGCAAGCCGGCTGGAAGCGGGGTTGGAGCACCTCGGCCGCGCCGCTCAGATTGCCGATGCCCCCGTGAAAGAGGAACCCACCGTACTTTACCAAATAGACAAACAGAGTTGAAAAGGCAAACTGCTTTTCTTTCTGTTTTTACTGAATTAATACTCCGGCCAGGGAAGCGGTTAACAGGGTGACCAGGCTGCCGCCCAGGACGGCGCGCAGGCCCAGGGCCGCGATTTCCGCTTTGCGGGTGGGGGCCATGGGGCCGATGCCGCCGATCTGAATGCCGATGGAAGAAAAATTGGCGAACCCGCAGAGGGCATAGGTGGCCATGATCACGGATTTTTCTGACAATACCCCCTGCTTGATCAGGTCCACCAGGTTGACGTAAGCCACGAACTCGTTCAACACGACCTTGGTGCCGAACAGGCTGCCGAAAGCCATGGCGTCCGCTGCCGGCACACCAATGCCGATGGCCACGTACTTCAATAACAACCCGAGCAACAGTTCCAGTGACAGCGGTCCGCCGAACTGCGACTCCAGCCACGCGTTTGCATGCGTCAGTTCGCCAAGAGAAGCCAGTATGTAATTAAACATGTACACAAAGGCGATAAACACAATCAGCATGGCCCCCACATTGAGGGCGAGCTTCAAGCCGTCGGCGGCGCCGGACGAGGCGGCATCCAAAAGATTGGCCGACTCCCGCTCCACCCGCAGGGTCACCTTTCCCCTGGTGCGGGGCTCGCCTGTTTCAGGGACCAGGATCTTGGCGATCACCAGCGATGCCGGCGCAGCCATGACGCTGGCCGTAATCAAGTGAACGGCAAACATCAATTGGGCCTGAGCCAGGGGCACTCCCTGGGCATCAGCCAGTGCGCGCCCCAGTAACTGAATGTAACTGGCCATCACCCCGCCCGCCACCGTAGCCATCCCTCCCACCATGATGGTCAGCAGTTCCGATCGCGTCATATGGGTGATATAGGGTCGCACCAGGATCGGCGCTTCCGTCTGGCCGATAAAAACGTTGGCGCTGTTTGAGAGCGATTCCGCCCCGCTGGTTCCCATCAAGCGTGACATGATGGTGGCCATTACCCGCACTATCGCCTGCAACACGCCCAGGTGGTACAACACCGCGGTAAGGGAAGCAAAAAAGATGATCGTGGGCAAAACCTGAAACGCGAAAAAGAATCCCAGGCTGTCATCACCGGCGCTGACCGCGAGGCTGCCGAACACGAATCGGGATCCTGCCGTGATGAATCCCAATACCGTCACCACGGCCCCCCCGGCCCAATCGACCAGCACCTTGGGCCAACCCAGCGGCGCGAACCATGCGCCCATGGATTTTCCGTGAATGAGGAAAACAGCCAGAACCGCCTGGATCAACAGGCCCATGCCCACCAGGCGCCAACTGATTCTGCGGCGATTGGCGGAAAAAGTCACCGCGATTCCCAATACCAGAAGCATCCCCAGGACTCCCCGCAGAATCGACCATAACGGCATCAGCCTTTCTCCGCTCAGGATAGGCGGCGCTATCAGAAACGCCGTTCCACTGTTTCGTAAAAATCGATCATCCGGCGCACGTAACGCCTTTTCTGAACATAGGTTCCAGGAAAGAAACTGCGCTTGAATCCATGAATCACCAGGTCCTTGAGATCCTTGGCTTTCAGATCAAACGCTTCCACGGCCCGCATCATCTCATTCGAGACCGTTGTGGCCGAAACCGTCCTGTTATCCGTACAGATGGTGACGGACAACTGGTTTTTCATCATGCGTCCGAAGGAATGGTCGCTTAACCGGTTTAGATCCGGATTGGTCTGGAGGTTCGAGGTCAGGCACACCTCGATGGTGATACGCCGGTCGCCGATATACTGGACCAGGTTGTCTACATAACGGCTTCTATCCTGGATGGCAGGGTCCCCGATGTAATCCTCGTCGAAAAGGTGCAGGGCGTGGCCGAGCCGGTCGGCATGAAGTTCTGTAATGGCTTGAAAAATGCTCTCGGGGCCGAACGCTTCACCCGCGTGCACCGTCTTTTTCAAAAAGTGCCGGTGCGCCAGGGCATAGGCCGGGGCGTGATCCACGGCCGGGTACCCCTTTTCCTGCCCTGCCAGGTCAAAGCCCGCCACAGGGATTGCCAGGACATCCCGGGCATGAATGGCCGCGCGCACCAGTTCCTGCGATGCCAGGGAAAAGATCCATTTGCGCTCGGAATTGCAATGAACATCCAGAAGGCGATCAAAGTAATTTGAAAAGCCCGTGTCAAACATGCGCATGGCACAAGCGATAATTCCGTAATCAAAGGCGGGTTCCTTTCCGTTGCGGACTTCCGGTCGCTGGTTGAACGCCTGCTTGGCGCTTTCCAGACCGCGGTAAACAGCTTGAAACACATCCATGATCCCCATTCCCGGATGCTGGTGCAGTTGAGGCGCGAAACGCACTTCAATATAGCGGACGCCTTCCGCCTGGTTGTCTTCCGCCAGTTCCCGCGCCACCCGTTCCAGTGCATCCGGCGTTTGCATCACGGCGGTCAGGTAGCCGAAACCCTTTAGGTATTCGCCGAGGTCGGCGTACTTATCCTTGAAAACGGTTCGCTTTAATTCCGCTTCCGTGCGGCCGGGAAGTTCGACTCCGGCCTTTTGCGCCAGCTCGAGCAGTGTTTTCAACCGCATGGAGCCGTCCAGGTGAAGGTGAAGGTCGGTTTTGGGAATCCTCTCAATAAACTCTCGGCTGATTTTCACTTTTTTATCTCCTCAAGTATGGCGGCGACTCCGGGCTTGTGCCGACGTACTTCGTCAGCGCTCAAGCCGTCGAGTTCGTGTGGAAAGATCAGCCATTTATCGGTACAATGCACAAAAAAATCAGGATGAACCGATGTCAGGTTGTTTTCCGGTTTAAAGTAGACCACGGCAATGCGGATATCCTGGGGGGTATTGCGCCGACACCTGCGCTGCAGGGTTTCCCGCACCGCCTGGATGCTCAAGCCGGTATCGTAAACATCATCCACGATCAATAACCCGTCTTCGGCGTTGATCTGGTCCACGATATAATCCATACCGTGAACACGGATCTCGCGGTTGCGCCGGGCGATACCGGTATAGGCGGAGGTACGGATGGAAATGTGATCGGTCTTGATGCCGTTGAAATCCAGTAACTCTTGAACGGCAATGCCCACGGGAGTGCCTCCGCGCCAGATCCCCACGATAAAAGATGGGCGGAAACCGCTTTTCAAAACCTGCATGCCCAAACGCATTGAATCTTCCAGCAAGGAGCCGGCGTCAACAAACAGTTTATCACTCATCGCTTCCATTTCCTGCACACGACCCGGCCGACAAGTGTTCCCGGATGCGCGCCGCCAGCAACTCAACGGCTACCTGGTTGCGGCTGTCCAATAGCACCAGGTCCGCGCAATAACAACTGGGTTGGACAAACGCCCGGTGCATCGGACGGACCGTGGCGTAGTATTGTGCCAGCACCGAGTCCAGGTCCCTGCCCCTCTCCCGGATATCACGCTCAAGCCTGCGGGACAAACGGATGTCCTCGTCTACCTGCACAAACACCTTGATATCCAGCAATGAGCGCAGGCGGGTCTCCGCCAGGATCAGAATGCCTTCCAGAAGCACCACAGCCGCAGGCTCCACGGGCCTTTCACCGACCCGCCGGTGTCGAAAAAAATCGTATTCGGGAATGCGCACGGGTTTCCCCTGGCGCAGGGCCTCGAGATCCCGCACCAGGGCCTCTGTTTCCAGTGCATCCGGATGATCGAAGTTCATTTTTTCACGCAATGGAGCTTCCATGTCGGAGAGGTCCCGGTAATACGCGTCATGGGGAATCCGCAGGATCAAGCCCGTGGGAAAACAACGGCACAATTCGTCCGCCAGGGTGGTTTTCCCCGCCCCGCTGCCACCGCAAATACCGATTGTCAGTGGTCTTATCTGCATGATTACGGCCATGGTAGCACCAGCGCCGGGGACTGTCAATCTGCCTGTTTCAACGCCATGTTTCAGCCGGGCACTCAGCGAAATTGACACTTTTGCAGGGCATCAGTTATAATTTCGTTTGGTTGCGCAAGTATGCGCCCTGAATTCCGAATGGTTTGCCAAACGCATGCCATCAGCGGCAAGGAGACAGACGCCAAACCATGAAACCACTGAACATCCGGGATATGATCGAGGCCAAACAGCCGGATTTCTTTCAAAAATACCCCCGTTTCGTCAGCCGCCTGATCGTGCGTTTTCTGAACTGGCTGCTTCACATCGACGAGGCCAATGAGTTTATCCGGAACCACAGCGACAAAAAGAATTTAGAGTTCATCGACGAGATCTTTGAGTTTCTGGACTTTTCTTACCTCTTGAGCAGCCGGGACCGGCAACGAATCCCTTCCGAAGGCAAGTTGGTGATCGTTTCCAATCATCCCCTCGGCGCCCTGGACGGGCTGGCCATCCTGAAAGCCGTTGGAGAAATCCGCTCGGACATCAAGGTGGTGGTCAACGACGTGCTGGCCGGCATTCCCCAATTGGCGGATTTATTTCTGCCCTACAACATCTTTTCCCCCCAGGCCCAGCGCCAGCGTGTCAGCCAGATCATGCGTGCCTTTGCCAATGAGGAAGCGGTCCTGTTTTTTCCATCCGCCGAAGTGTCCCGCCTGAAAGCCGGGCGGGTGGTGGATGGGTATTGGTATAACGGACCCATCTACTTTGCCCAGAAATACGAAGTCCCGATCCTGCCCATAAACGTCAAATCGCGCAACTCTCTCTGGTTTTACCTGATCTCATTTCTGCACAAGAAATTTTCCATGTTCCTGCTGCCCAGGGAGGTTTTTAAAAAACGCGGCAAAAACCTGCGCTTAAAAATCGGCGACCCCATTCCCGGGCGCTACCTCAAACAAAGTCCGCTTCACCCCAACCTGTTAATCAAGATGCTCAAAAAGCACGTCTACAAGCTGGCGCGAAAATCCCGCCCGCGCGTTTTCAAAACCGAAAAAACCATTCTCCACCCCATAAGCAAACCCATTCTCAAGCAGGAACTGGCGGAATCCCGCCTGCTGGATTCACCTGAAGCACACTTGCGCCTTTACCAGGTGGATTTTCAAACCGCGCCCAATGTCGTAAAAGAGATTGCGCGCCTGCGCGAGATGACGTTCAGGCGAGTGGATGAAGGAACGGGCGGGCGCATTGACATGGACGAGTATGACCGGTTTTACGCCCACCTGGTGTTGTGGAACGAACAGAACTTGGAGATCGTGGGCTCCTACCGGTTGATTCGGGTGGCCGAAGTCGTGGAACGCTTCAAGCGCCCCCACATCTACACGGCTTCCCTGTTCAAGTATACCAGCCGTTTCAACCCCGTGCTGTCGCAATCCGCTGAACTGGGAAGGAGTTTTATTCAATACCGTTATTGGAACACGCGCGCCCTGGACTATCTCTGGCGGGGAATCGGATTGTACGTGTCCCAGTTCAACGACCTGCGCTACCTGCTGGGAGCGGTCAGCATCAGCCATTCCTTTTCCTCTACGGCCAAAAGCCTGATCGTTTACTACTTCCAGAAATGGTATGGGGATCCGGAAAACCTGGTCCGGGCCAAGTCCCCCTATATCATCAGCCGCGAGCAATTGGATGAAATGGAAAACAGGTTCAGCGGAGAAAGCGCTGAAGCCGACTTCCCTGTTCTCAAGCAGACGCTGAAATCACTGGGCTACGCGGTTCCCGTCCTGTTCCGCCAGTACATCCAGCAATGTCTGCCCGGAGGAGTCCGCTTCATGGATTTCTGCGTGGATCTTGACTTCAATACCGTAGACGGATTGCTGGTCATGGATATGACCCGAATGGATCCGCGCAAAAAAGAGCGCTTCAGAATTACCGGATCCGGAACAATTGCTGCTGAAGAAACAAAGTTGAAGAGTTGAAACGTTGAAAAGAAGGTGACAGGGGACAGGAAGGCAGGAAGACCAGGAAAAGAGAAGTTGAGAGGGTTGAGGGCGGAAAAGAAGTTGAAAAAGTTTGTGTCTATTACTTTGCTTTCTACTTTTAACTTCAGACTTTCGGCTCATGCTACCGCCCCTCGCCAATCGCCATTAGCCATTCATTCAACTGAGAAGCGCCTGCTTTTCATCACAGCGCCAAAAATGCGCATCATCACAGTTCGGACAGGCATTCTGAGCTGAACTGCCTGGCCGGTTTCCTCATCACTAACACTCCTTAGTGCCATCACAAGGCTTTGTCTGTTTACTTTCGACTTTCATTCCAGGGGCAGGCGCCGGGCATAGCAACGCCGACACACGGAAACGTACTTGTCGTTACCTCCGATTTCCACCTGCGCTCCCCGGCTGACCGGCCGGCCGTCACGCATGCGGATCAACATGGTTGCCTTTTTGGGACAATACCAGCAAACGGTTTTGACTTCTTCGACCTTATCCGCAAACAAAAGCAGGCTTTCACTGCCCGGGAAAAGCCGGTTGCGGAAATCGTTTTTCAATCCGTACACGATGACGGGAACGCCGACATCATCCACGACCCGGGAAAGCGAAACTACCTGGGCCCGGGTCAGGAACTGGCCCTCGTCCACCAATACGCAGTCGGGGCGATGCTGTTTGACCCGTTCGACCACATCAACCTGGTTATCCAGGATCAACGCTTCCCGCGAAAATCCCATGCGTGAGGTTATCATTCCGCGGCCGAAGCGGTCGTCCAAAGCGGGCGTGCACAACAACACCCGCTTGTTCTGTTCCTCGTAGTTGTGCGCGATTTTCAGGATTTCCGTCGATTTTCCCGCGTTCATGGTTGAGTAACGGAAATAGAGCTGGGCCATGGCGCTACTCCGGAACGGCGGTATCCCGAATCACCATCCTGGGAGCGCTTAGCTCACCATCCAGGCGGGGATGCTTGGCCAGATAAGTCAACAACAACGTTTCCAGGGTGAGATCTTTTCTGCGCGGTTCCATGACGGCGGGCTTGATCTGGTAGTAGCGGTCAAAGTCATAATCACAGAAAACGACCCGTAACATCTGCTCTTTATCCAGTACAGACCCATCCGCCAAGCGGCATACAGCTCGGTCGACCACCCCGTTTTTATTGCGATAGAAACTACAGGACAGGCCGGACACCTGCACATCCAACCCTTTGCGAAAACGAACCCGCTCCAGCAGGAACGCCTGCAACGCACCGCCGCTGATTTTCACCACCTGGATGCCGTTTTTCGCCGTATGTTTGTACATGGCACGCACTTGAGCCGGCCCGATGAAAGAACCCGCGTCAATGCGGATGCCCGGAACCAGCAGTCGACTGGGAAACAATGCCACCTGGCTGTCGCTCTCTTCCCGCATGGCATCCGCCATCAGGTTTCCCGCCGGAGAAGAAAGGGCAAATGGATCTTTGCCGGTTTCAAGGGGATCTTCACTGCGGGCCGCCACTCCACTCAAATCACCGCCGTGCACTTCCTCCACCACCCGTAATGCGGGATCAGCCGGAATCGGCGGCCGCCCGGATTCCAGATACTCGATCACCGCGGCCGCGGTGGTCATTTCCAGTGATTTGCCGGGATCTTCATGTTCAAAATGATACGAAGCCGCAATGTAACTGTTGAAACCAACCGTATAACGCCGGTTTTCATCCAGGGGTTTGCCCTGGTCATCCAGTAAATCGATATTGACGATCTTTCCCGCCGGCGTTCTTTTAATGCGCAGGCGCAGTCCGGACATCAACAGGTCCACCTTGCCGTGCTTGGCCACGTCCGTCTCAATCAGGCCACGGATTTCCCGGGGATAGAGTTGCATTTGCACGACCAGGTTCTGGAATGGAAGCATGCGGTAAATCGTCTTTAAATTGACTTCGCCATCCAGGCGCTTGACCCTCACTCCGCCGGCGTTGTGAAACGCGATGTCCAGATTCAGCCGGCGACACAACAGGTCGCATATCCAGTTTCCCAATTCGGTTTTGTCCACCAGGGGTCGAGGCAGGGTTACCACAACCCGCTCCATTACGGGATTGTTTTCAAATTCCGTAACCATGGCCAGGATATCCGCGGCCGGTTCAACGCTCTCCAATTGAATAAGCCCGGCTTCGCTGCGGGAAACCGCTCCCTTGTAAAGAAACAGGTCAACCCGCCCCAGGTAATCGCCGTGAGCACCGGCCTGGACAATCAACACCCCGTTGTGCACAACGCCGGAATCCAGGACTGTGTGAGAGTGTCCGCCCACAATCACATCCAATTCCGGAACCGCTTCGGCCAATTGGCGATCCGTGGCGTATCCCAGGTGGGAAAGGGCGATGCGCACTCCATCTCCAGCCAGATTCCCCCGCAATCGCGTGGCGGTTTTTATGGGATCAAGAAAATTCAATCCCGATAACCGCGAAGGATGGGCGCTGGGAATACCGGAGTCCGGCTCAACCTGGATCAACCCCAGAATAGTCAGCACAGGGCCGGCCTTTGTTTCAATGCGCACAAATGGTTTTACCGCATCCCAGTTCGCATCACTCGTGTTCATGTTGGCGCAAAGTACGGGAACCCGCGCCAGGCCGACAAATCGTTGCAGCACGTCCTGGCCGTAGTCAAACTCATGGTTCCCCAGCACCATGGCCTGGATCCCCAACGCGTTCAGCAACTTGAGTACCGGCTCCCCGCGAGGTTCAGCCTGGTCCACAACCGGGTTGCCGCTGAAGTTATCACCGGCGCACAACAGATACACATGACGATGTTGTTGGCGCGCCTCGCGCACAACCGTTGCCATTCGCGCGAGCCGCTCAATGCGGCCGTGGAGGTCATTGTAATGAAAAATGACCACGCGTTCTTCCCCTTCAGGGGTTATGAGTGGTTGGTCGACCGCCCATGACTTCAGGGGGAAAATGCTGGAAACACTGAAAACCAGGACAGCGGATAACGCGCGCATACGCCCATGAAAAAACTTCATTTCTCTTCACCCCGCTTTGCCGCGGCCAGGGTTAGGCGCTCGCCGTCTTGCAACCTGCCGTCCACATATAGCCGGTGCCCCTCCTTGTCAAGAACCACCACGTTCCCCGCCTGTACATCTTCCAGTGCAACAGCGGAGTATGCGGTTAACCCATCCAGTACCCGGGCCCCGGTAAACAAAAACAATTGCGATCCATTGATAAACACATGCATGCTAATCTCCTCAGTGTCGTTCAAATTCTATAGCGAAGGGTTTCACCAAGTCAATCGTTTCTTGACTCCCTCTAAGGCATATGTTAATCAGGCTTCAGGAGGGTTCCATGAATCGCATGCCGGCAGTGGTGTTCATTTTGCTCTTGATCAGCCTCGCGATCCAGGCTGAAACCGCAGACACCGATTTTTCCCGCCATTTTGTTGACCGCACCCTTCGTGTTGACTACTACCATACCGGTAACCGGGAAACGGATACCATCACCCTGGACCGCATGTACAAAGAAGGCATATGGGCGGGACCGGTACGTTTTCTTCGGGACCCATTCAACAACGGCCAATACTACGTCAAGGTGTTTGACACGGAATCTGGTGATTTGCTCTATTCCAGGGGATTCAACAGTTACTTTTATGAATACCGCACCACCGAGCCGGCGATCCAGGGGCGACAGCGGACTTTTCACGAAAGTGTGCGCATTCCGTTTCCGCGACGCCCCATCCGCCTGGTGTTGCAAAACCGGGATCAAAAACTGCAACTCCAGACGGTTTTCACCCTGGAAATCGACCCGCAAAATGATTACTTCGACACCGCGCCACCGGCCGTAACGGTGCAAATCAGCAACCTACTACAAAGCGGCCATCCCCACCACTGCGTGGACCTGGCCATGGTCGCGGAGGGGTACCGACTGGAAGACCGGCAAAAACTGGAAAGGGATTTCGCCCGGGCCCGCGACGTATTGTTCAGCAGAGAACCCTATGCTTCCCAGCGTGACCGCTTCAACCTGTACGGCGTCTTTGCCCCATCCCGGGATGCGGGATGTGATGAACCCAGGGAAAAGAAGTACCGTGACACCGCGGTTGAGTCTTCTTTCAACGCCTTGAACCTGGCCCGCTACCTTCTTGTGGAAAGCAACCAACGCCTGCAGAACACTTTATCGCGGGTTCCCTTTGACGCCGTCATTGTGCTGGTCAACCACGAACGCTACGGCGGGGGAGGCATATACAACCAGTACTGCGTATTTACCGTTGGCAGCAAGGCCAGTGCTTACCTCCTGTTGCACGAATTCGGCCATTCCTTTGCCGGTTTGGCCGATGAGTATTACTCATCCCGGGTTTCTTACAACGAGTTCGTTCCCCCGGGCGTTGAGCCCATGGAACCCAACGTGACGGCCCTGCTGGACCCGGCGCAACTGAAGTGGAAAGAACTGGTGAAACCGGAAACACCCGTTCCCACACCCTGGGACAAAGAGCGCTTCGACAAACTCTCCACTGCCGAGCAGGCCGGACACCTCGAGCGCGACGAGTACCGCGGGGTGGTGGGGGCGTTCGAAGGCGCCATGTACGCATCGACAGGCATGTTCCGTCCCACCATAGATTGCATTATGTTCAGCCGCCACACCCTGGATTACTGCCCCGTGTGCCGGAACGCGATTGAACGCGTAATCCGCCACTACTGCGGGATCGACCAATAAAGAAAAGAGGGAATCATTCAGATCCATGCCCCGCGGGGGGACGGTAGAGGCGTTCCGCGGCCCTCAGCACCCATTCCCGGGGCATGAAGCGGGTCAGCAGCAGGTGATTGGCACGGTTCAGCAAACCAGGCACCGTGATCGGCCTGCGCCGTTTCAAGCCCCGGATGCAGGCTGAAGCGGCTTTTTCAGCCGTCATGTTCAAGCGGCTGTCTCGAGGAATGCGGCGGTCCAGTCCGGACGACGTGATCATATCGGTGCGGATGCCGCCGGGAACAAGGGTACCGATAAAGATCGGTGAACGCCGGTATTCCATGCGCAGGGCATCGGTAAAGGCCTGAACACCATGCTTGGTGGCTGAGTAGAATCCTTGATAAGGCGTGGGCACAAAAGCCGCTTCGCTGGTTACGTTCAAGAGAAACCCCTCTCCCCGATCCCGCATGATTTCCACAAAACCCAGGCTCAACTCCATGACTGCCGCCAAGTTGACTTCCATTACGCTGCGGAAGGCATCCATATCCACCAACGCCATAGGTCCGTAGCGGGTCATACCCGCATTGTTGATCAGGCCGAACACCGAAGGGTCGGCGGCTGCGGCATCCAGCAGGCTGCGGCGATCCCCGGCTTGTGACAGGTCAATGCAACGGACCTCGATATCTACACCGGACCGGGCATGGATCTCCTTTTTTAACCCAAGCAGACGCTCTTCCCGCCGTGCGCATAGCCACAAATGGGCGCCTTCCCGTAACGCCAGTTGAAGCGCTAGGGATCTTCCCAAACCGGAAGAGGCGCCGGTAACCATGATAAGCCGGTTTTTCAGTTCCAAAAACGCCATATCGTGATTATACCTGAAGAGGCAGTGCAATTGAAAATTTCACCAATTCAGGTTATATTGGATCTGCATTTTCTGGAGTGTTCATGAGCGCACGAAAAACCGGCCGGACGACGCGTCGCTTGACCCATATCGATGGTCGCGTCCTCTACACGGCTTTTGCCGCCGGATCAAACAAGATCCTGGCCCACCAGCAGTACATGAACCGCATCAACGTTTTCCCCGTACCCGACGGGGATACGGGAACCAACCTGGCCGCCACCGTGCAACACATCCTGGACGAGACGCGCCCCCAACGCTCCCTGAAACTCACGGCGGATGCCATGGCCAGTGCGGCATTGGATGGCGCCCGGGGAAATTCCGGCATTATCCTGGCCCAATTCCTTTACGGCTTCAGCCAGAAAATCCGTGAACACCAGATCAATGTCAGGCGTTTTGCCGGCGCTATAAACCGTGCCTTCCAATGCGCATTGCAAGCCATTGAGCGTCCCGTGGAAGGCACGATCATCACAGTCATGCGCGACTGGATCCGGCATGTGGACAGTTTAAAGGAAAGCCGCGATGATTTCGGCCAATTGATTACGGAGTCACTGAAATCAGCGACCCGGTCATTAAAGCAAACCCCGGAAAAACTAAAAGTCCTGCGTCAAAACAAGGTGGTGGATGCCGGGGCACAGGGATTCGTGTTTTTCCTGGAAGGCATAATCGAGTTCCTGAAAGCCAGCAATCCCCGGGCATTGTTGCGATCAATGCGGCGTGCATCCCTGCCCCCCGCGGTCAACGAACCCCTGCATTCCGGCCCGCCGCAGCACCGCTATTGCACTGAGGCCATCGTCGAAGGAAAGGATATGGATTTCAACCGCATCCGCCTGGCAGTCAGCGGCATGGGTGACTCGCTGGTGCTGGCGGGCAGCCCGGAAAAACTGCGGTTGCACGTCCACAGCAACGATCCCGCTCACGTGTTCGCGTACCTTCGCCCGTTCGGCCGTATTACGCGCCAGAAAGCCGACGACATGGAGATGCAATACCAGGTGATGAACCACCGCAGAGCGGATATCGCCCTGGTGACCGACTCGGTTTGCGACATGCCCCTCGATGCCATGCAGGAGATGCAGGTGCACATGGTGCCCCTGAATCTGCATTTCGGTGAAGCCGGTTTTCTAGACAAGGTCACCATGACACCGGACCATTTCTACACCCAGGCTGAAACCGCGCGGCTTTTCCCCACCACCTCGCAACCCTCCCACCGTGAATTCGAAACCACCTACCGTTTTCTGGCTTCTCACTACCCATCCATCATCGCCATCCATTTGAGTCGGCAGTTGAGCGGCACCTGGCAAAACAGCCGCCTGGCCGCGGAGAAAGTGGCAAGAGAAACCGGAAGAAGAATCACGGTGATCGACTCCCGCCAACTATCCGGATCTTTGGGCTTAATCGTCTACCGCGCGGCCGCGGCCATCCTCAACGGGGCGAATCACGATGAAGTGGTCCGCCGGGCGGAATCCTGGAGGGAACAGACCCGCATCCTGGTCAGCGTCAAAACCATGGAATTCATGGTGCGGGGCGGCCGGGTCAGCCCACTGAAAGGCCGTCTGGCAAGGGCCATGAACCTCAAACCCATCATCTCCCTGGATGCGGAAGGCAAATCCGTTCTCTATGATAAGGCGTTCAGTCACAAAGGAAATATGCGTAAAGTGTTGCGCCTCATCAACCGTCAACTGGACCGGGGAGCCTTGTGGAACTACTGCATGCTTCACGCCCATAACCCCCTTGACGCGGCCTGGTTCTCACGTCAGATCGAAAAAGAGACCGGCAAACCCCCGCTTTACACAGTGGACATTTCACCCGTTGTCGGGGCCAATGCCGGCAAGGGCGCCGTAGCTGTGGCCTTGATGACCGACGTCAGAACCTGAAACGCAGCGGGATTTCGTTGCCGTCGCGATTGATGAACATCAAGACCCGGTCGCCGGCACGCTTGCCGGAAATCAACTCGCGAAACTGTCGTACCGACTCAACATCACTCCGGTTCACACCCAGAATGATGTCCCCGGGACGCAATCCGTTTTCCGCCGCGGTTCCGCCTCGGGCCACCTGGGTCACGACAACGCCTTTGTCAGTGGACAGGTTGTGGCGCCGGGCCAGGCTGGCATTGTTGTTTATCACCACCATGCCCAGATCCACCACCTCCCCGGTGCCTTCGTCGCTGTCCAGGCGTACTTTCAGGGAATCCGGCGCTTCGCCGACCGTTACCGGAATTTCCAACTTGCCTTTGCGCCGCACAACGGTCAGGGTGATTTTGCTGCCGGGACGAATTTCCGCCACCTGGTTGCGAAACCGGCCCATGGATTCAATCGGCTTGCCGTTCAAGCCCACGATCACGTCATAACGTTGCAAGCCGCTCTTCTGCGCCGGAGAGTTTTCTTCAACAGTCAGCACGAGAATACCGCCTTCGGGCAGGTCGTAATCTTTCGCTTCGGCATCGGTGATTTCGTTCATGCTGATACCCAGGTAGCCCCGAACCACGCGGCCGGACTTCTTTAAGTCGGCGAGAACCCGGCGCGCCATGTTGGATGGAATGGCAAACCCGATGCCGATGTTGCCGCCGCTGGGGGAAAGAATCACCGAGGTAATACCGATTGCCTTGCCCTCGAGGTTGACCAGCGGCCCTCCGGAGTTTCCGCGGTTGATGGGGGCATCCGTCTGGATAAAGTCCTGGTAGTCGACATCCAGTCCTTCCAGTTCCCGGCCCTTGGCGGAAACGATCCCTGACGTCACGGTCAAATCCTGTCCCAGGGGATTGCCGATGGCCAGCACCCATTCCCCCACGGCCACGTTGGAAGAGTCCCCAAATTCAATATAGGGCAGATTTTTGGCATCGATTTTCAGCAAGGCCAGGTCGGTTTTGGGATCCGTACCGATTTTCTTGGCCGTATATTCTTTGCCCTTTAAATCAACAATCTTGATCTTGATGGCGCTTTTAACCACGTGGTAGTTGGTCACGATGTCCCCGTCAGCAGAGATAACAAACCCGGTCCCCACACCGGACACACGCTGGCGCCGGCGGGGAGAGTTAAAAAAGCGATCAAAGAGGTCATCACCGAACAGGGAAGGTTGTTGTTCCACAATGGCCTCAGACACCACTTTCACCACCGCCGGCTTGACCCTGCGGACCAGGGGAACAAAATTCAACGAGGGTTGCACTTCGATCGACTGCGCCTCAACGGCCTGGGGGGCAAGCGTGGCGGAATCATCACTCGACCGCTGCAGGAATCCGAAAGTCAGGGCAAAGAAAAGCGCCCCCAATACAAAACTGACTCCGGCTATCCAGGTGATTCTCTTCATATTGACCTCCTCACAGGCTTCGAAAATATCGCTTGGCAACTACAGATGATTATAAAGGCTATTGCGGGGCCGCGTCAATACGGCGGGGTGCGCATGGCGCCGGCCAACCTATAAGACACCCCCAAAGGCAACACGGTTTCATGGGCCGGGATCGCCCTGGTGTTCATCGCGCAAGAGGTCGTTGACGGTTTTGACCGGCGTAAAGGTGGAAAGCGGTATTTCCACGAAAAAAGTCAGCCAGCGATGCATGGCCCCATTCCACAGCCCCGGCCACTCCAGGGCTTTCAGGGGCCGGCCGGAGTGGGTTTTATTGGTTACGAAATAGGTTTCCGGGTTGACAAATTCACTCAAGGCATGGTTTCGTCCTTGGAAGTTCCGCAAACCACAAACCATGTCCACGGGATTGAAATGGGTCGAATTGCGCGCGACTTCGGCTTGACGGCTGTCATCATGGTTGATCTGGGCGGATTCAACGATCTGAAGAAAAGACATATTGCGCTCATCGCGCACCCAGAACGGCCCGCCCCCCGGTTCACCCTGGTTCTCTACCATGCCGCAGACCCGCATGGGGCGATCCAGGTGACGAATCATCCAGCCAATACGCGAGTCTTCTTTCAGGCAGGGAGGCGCCACATAACCGAGAACCTCGCTGGTGTATTTTTCCGCGGCGGACAACGCGCCATGATCCCGCGAATGCAGGTCCCGCAGCAACTGAAACACGCGCTTCTGCTGACGCAAAAGAAATCCGCCCATCACCTTCTTCCAGAATACCGACACATGCGCATGCCGTGGCGGCACCACATTGTCAATGTTCTTGATGAACGCCAAATCGCTGTTCATTGAATCCAGATTGCGAATCAATGCGCCATGACCACCGGGGCGCAACAACAGGTTTCCTGATTCATCACGAAAGAGTGTGCCTTCCGGTGTGATGGCCAGGGTATCCGTTGCCGGATCCTGCACACTGTATGTGACCTGAAATGAGTGGGCCATGTCCTGGAACCGGCAAAGGCTCTTGTTTGCCCGCTCGCTGATCGCCTCACGATGCTCCGGAGCCACGGTAAAGTGCACCCGGCACACATCTTTGCGGCCCCTCCCGTAAGCAACGGCTTCCGCCAGGTGCTCCTCCAGGGGAGTGTATTCCCGCCCGCCTTCACGATGAAAGGGGATCAGCGCTTTGGGCCGGCCGGCGTAGCCCAGGTACTCCGGTTCCAGCAGTGTGGAAAGGATCCGCTGATATTCGCCTTTTTTCAGCGCCCGGCGCAATGAACCCCCCTCCCTTCTCAGGGCCGCGTCCAATTCACCATCAAAAGCAAAACCACCCTGGCGCAGTCCGGAAAAAAATTGAAACAACATCGACGCGGGGCCGGACTCCGGCGGACATTCCCCGGACAAAGCTTCGGGTTTAACGTGAAAGCGGCCGTTCAGGAATCCGGACGCTACTGCAAACATGCGCGTGGCTGCACCGGATGCGGGGACGAATTTCGTCACCTGGACAGTGTGCAAATGATCTTCGTATCCAACAGCCAAACGATCTGCTTCGTGCGCGGTAAAGCGATGAATCCCGTCTCCCACGCACGCGGGACGATCCAGGTTGGTAAAGGGCGTGCCCCGGTTCAGAAGTTCGATCTGGTGCTTTGCGTCTTGAAGAGAAATCCCATGAGCGGCCAGGAAAGATCGGTCCCGGTCGCTGAAAGTTTTTCGATTCACTTTGCCGGCGGTTGAAGTCAAGCGGATTCACCCACCAGGCGAAAAGTCTCTTTGGCGATCATCAACTCCTCGTTAGTGGGAACCACCAGGGTCCGAACCCGGGCGGATGGTGCCGAAATCTCCCGCAACTGCCCCTTGAAGTCGTTTTTTTCACTATCCACGGATATCCCCAGGAACTCCATGTCCCGGCAGATCATCTTTCGCAGGATGGGGGAATTCTCGCCTACGCCGGCGGTAAACACCAGTACATCCAGTCCGCCCAGTACCGCGGCGTAAGCGCCAATGTACTTGCGGGCGGCATAAGCGAACACTTCCAGGGCCAGGCGGGCACGGAGGTGCCCCTCGGCAGCCAGGTCTTCCACTTCGCGCATATCCGACGATATTCCCGATATTCCCAGCATGCCGCTTTCCTTGTACAACAGCCGCTGCACATCCGCCGCGGAATATCCCTCCTGCTCCTGCAGGTAGAGCAGAATGGCCGGGTCCACATCTCCCGACCGCGTACCCATGGGCATGCCGCACATGGTGCCGAACCCCAGGCTGGTGTCCACCGAATTGCCCCGGTCAATGGCGGTGATGGAACAGCCGTTGCCCAAATGCAAGGTTATCATGCGCAAGTGCTCTAACTCCAGGTCCAGGAATTCAGCCGCCCGCTGTGCCACGTACTGGTGTGACGTGCCGTGAAAACCGAAACGCCGGATGCGCTTCTCTTCGTAATAGGCATAGGGCAGTGCGTATACAAACGCCCGTTCCGGCAACGTCTGGTGGAAGGCCGTGTCAAAAACCCCCACCATGGGGACATTCGGCAGCTCAGCCCGGGCGGCCCGGATCCCCAACAGATTGGGCGGATTGTGCAGCGGAGCCAGTTCAATGTTTTTTTCCACGCTGCGGATCACATCATCGTTGATGATGACTGCGTCGGAAAATTCCTCTCCACCATGGACGATGCGGTGTCCCACCGCTTCGATTTGGCTCATGTCCCGGATAACGCCGTTTTCCGGTGCCACCAGGGCTTCCTTGATCAAGTGAATCCCTGTCTGATAATCGGGAATGGGTCGCCTTTGCTTGGTTTTTTCTTTGGGTGGGGCCTGGTAGGAAAAAATGGCGTCACTGAATCCCACCCGCTCGATTAATCCCTTGGCCATCACGGTTTCCTGTGCCACGTCGATCAACTGGAATTTTATTGAAGAACTGCCCGAATTCAATACAAGTACTTTCATTTATGCCTCCTGCGGGCCGGTACCGGTCGGCGTCCGAACCGATTAAAAAGGGGGAACGTTAGACCGGATTATACCAGATGAAGGCCCCAATGCAACCACCGCACCCCTATGGCGCTTGAGCGGGGCGTTCTCAAGCCTGCATTTCTCACAAGGATCGTCGTGAAATGCAGGCTTGTTGACAGGGCATGGATTTCGATTGATAATTGCCTTTTAGCGAGGTTAACCAATGCTGGAAAACGAACTCCGAATCGCCCGCCGCGCCGTGATTCAGGCCATGGAGATCACGCGCCGGGTTCAGGCGGACATGACCGGGTGCGACACCATCACCAAGTCGGACAGCAGTCCGGTAACCGTAGCGGATTTCGCCTCTCAGGCCGTAATCTGTTCCGTGTTGCATCGCAACTTTCCCGCCATTCCCATTGTCGCCGAAGAGAGCGCAACCGCACTGCGCCGCCCGGAAAACCGTTTTGCCAGAGATCGAGTGGCCTTCTACCTGGAATCCACAAACGGTTATTCGGTATGGAACGACGACGACCTGTTCAACTCGATCGATCTGGGAAACCATTCCCCCGGAGATCGCTTCTGGACCCTTGATCCCATTGACGGAACCAAGGGCTTCCTGCGCAAAGAGCAGTACGCCGTTGCGCTGGCGCTGGTGGATCAAGGCCGGGTTGAAGCCGGCCTTCTGGGGTGCCCGAACCTGGATCACCCGCGGTCCTCTTCAACCGGCGGATGCCTGGTTAGCGCTGTTCGCGGTCAGGGGGCCTGGATGGAAACACAAACGGGGGATTCGCGCAAAGCCTGCCGGGTATCCCTTGAGCAGGATTCGCATCAAATGCGCTTCGTGGAGAGCTACGTTTCCTCGCACAGCTACACGGACATGCAACTTGCCGTGGCCCGGGATCTGGGCATTCACGGAAACCCCGTGCGCATGGACAGCCAGGTCAAGTACGCCGTGATTGCTACGGGCGAGGCTGAGATTTACCTGCGCATTCCCCATCCGGATACTCCCGATTACAAGGAAAAAATCTGGGATCACGCGGCCGGAAGCCTCATCGTGACGGAGGCCGGCGGCAGGGTAACCGACATCGAGGGCCGCGAATTGGATTTCAGCAAAGGCAAGACATTAAGCCATAACCGCGGTGTTCTGGCCACGACCCCGAGGGTGCATGCCCGGGTGATTCGAACCATTGCCCGACTGGAAGGCCGTGCTCAGAGTTAAGTTTACTCAAAGATCCCGAAATTTTTCTTGGTAAAAATGGCGGCAAAGGGATAACCCGCCGCGGCAATTGATTCCCGCGCTCCTTCCTGGCGATCGATCAGCGCCATGACCACCGCCACTTGAGCGCCGGCACTCTCCACCAGTTTTGCGCCCCTGAGGATGGACCCGCCCGATGTGACCACATCATCGAAAATGGCCACACGGCCCCCCTTGGGAAAATTGCCTTCAATGGCCTTGCCCGTACCGTGGGCCTTGGCTTCCTTGCGGATAATGAACGCCGGCAAAGGCGTGGACTCCAGGCGACTGACAACCGCGATGGCGGCCACAATGGGATCCGCGCCGATGGCATATCCACCCACCGCGTCCACTCGATAGTTTCGCAGCATCTCCAGGAACAACTTCGCGGCCAGGTAGGCACCATCCGGATCCAGCGTGGTCATGCGGGCATCCACGTAAAAGCGGCTCCGGCGACCCGAGGCCAGGGTAAACTCACGCCCGGTGATCACCGATTTGCTTTCCAGAATCCGTTTAAGCTGCGCCCTCATGAGAGTTTTCCCCGGAAATCCGGCGGTATCAGTTTAACCATATATGGAGCCACTTCGCGGGCGACCTGCTTGAGGCGATCCAGGTCCATGGGTGTGAAATCGGGACCGGCGTCTGCAAAAGAAGCCGCCCGACGGGACAATTGTATCACGCCGATGCGTTCACCGCCCTCGCCAAGCAATACGCCCAATAACTTGCAAATGGGGTGAATGGTTTTGCCCGGAGCTTTTACTGTTTCAAAAATGGACAGGTGCTTTTGTTGCATGAAATTGTTTTCAACCACCGGGCGTCCCATGCGGAAAATTTGCGCCACCACGGCATCAGCGGATGTGACGGGAATAATCCCCGCATCAACCAGGTAGGGGGGATATGCGAAAGAAAGGAAAGTCTTTTCCCGGTTGCTTAAGAAAACCGCCACTTCCGTATCTTCCAGAGAGAACATCAGCATAAGCGCCGCGGCCAGGGACGCCACCGCCTGGGAAAACCGCGCCGGCGAATCCGGCTGGGCAATCATGTTGCCTAATTCAAGTTTTAGCGCTTCCAGTTCCTGCATAATCATCACTCCTCACTCACCGGATCATGGTCCGGCTCCAAGTACAACGCCCATACCATACCTTTGCGGGGACGAAAATGCAACCAGGGAGCATGATTTCACAAGTGCTGTGATGAAGACTCGGGCCGGGCATGATCAAGAGTTTTCGGCCGAACGGTGATGGGGCGCGAGGCGACCTGGTGATGAGGAAACCTTCGGGCGCTGTGATGAAAAGCAGGCGCTTCTCAGTTGAATGAATGGCTAACGGCTAATGGCGAGGGGCGGTAGCATGAGCCGAAAGTCTGAAGTTAAACGTAGAAAGTAAAAGACACAAGCTTTTTTGGATCTATTACGTTTTGTGTGGGTAAATACACATTGGTAATTGGTAAGCGGTTGTGAGTATGAGTACCCGCAGGGCATAAAGCATAAGCGAACGCAAACGTAGGTTCCGGGGACCCATGGTCT
>DSBM01000028.1 GCA_011049425.1 Candidatus Aminicenantes bacterium | reverse complement strand
GAGCGGTGACCTGTGCCCTCTGGGTATTTGTGCCCGAAAGGGTACTCTCATGCAGCCTTATCATTTTTTCAAATATGCATAACCCCCAAACCCACACAAAATGGAAGAGAACCAAAAGTTGAAGAGTTGAAAAGTTGAAGAAGGAAGAAGTTGAAAAAGTGGGACGGGCAAAAAGTTTTTCGCTACTTCTCACTTAAGGTGATCTGGACGGGCAAACGACCGCGCGGCGTGATTTCCCCGGCCAGAACGGCGGCCAGGGCCTCCGCCTGAACTCTGCGGTAACCATATGTGGCCAGGAACACCCGGGCTGTGGGGAATCCGCTCAAGTCATAGGGATTTCCGAGTGCGACCACGATGGCATCAGGCCGGATACGCAACATGCGTCGCACGGCCGCGGCCTGGATTTCCCCTACTTCCACTGAGCGGGAAAACACCGCCAGAACAACCTTCCCGGCAGACCGCAAACGTGCGCCCATTCCCGGCGGCGGATCCGGGCTCAGCTCCAGCATCTCTGAATCCACATGGAGAAACCATCGGCTCAGGGGTACGGCCAGCACCGACCTGGCCTTTGCCCGGCTCAACGCCTCGGTAGCCACGACTTTTTTCCATTCCACCAGCATCAGGCGGCAACCAGGATCCAGGGGTAGAGTATTGTCCCTGTCACGTACCAGGGTGATCGAGGCGGCGGCCAAACGGGATTCGTCCCGGTAGTGTGAGCGGACTTTCTCACTTGCCCGGCTGAGCTTGATACCGGGCGGAACCCTCAGCAAGCGCCGCCGCCGCTTCATTTCCAGGATTCGCATCACCGCCTCATTGATGCGCGACATCGGGATGCGACCATGTTTCACGGCATCAACCAGGGCACAGAAAACACGGGCCTGGGTCTCGGCTGAGCGGCTGACCGCGACCACGTCCACACCGGCGTTCACTGCCTTCACGGCTGCTTCGCCCGGGTCCATGACGCGCGATACGGCTCCCATCTCCAGGCAATCGGAAATGACCAGGCCCCTGAATTTCAACTGTTTCCGCAGCACCGCCGCCAGCCAATGGCTGGAAAGGGATGCCGTCTCGGTGTCCACATCCGGGTACACCACGTGCGCCGGCATAACGGCGTCCAACAGGCGGGAACGAATCAGGGCGCGAAACGGGGCGATATGGACGGTATACAGCTCATTAGCGGACGCCGCGCACACGGGCCGGTCCAGATGTGAGTCTGAACACACTTGTCCGTGTCCCGGGAAATGCTTGCCGCAGGTTGCCACGCCGCCGCGGCGCAATCCCCCGGCCAGGGCCGCCCCGAAGCGCCTTACCACCCGGGGATCGTTGCTGAAGGAACGGAACCCGATAATGGGGTTGTCGGGCCGGGTGTTGACATCCAGAACCGGCGCCAATACCCCGTCCACTCCCATGGCACGCATTTCCCCACCCACAATCCGTCCCGCCAGACGCGCAAAAGCACGCCTTCTTGTAGCCGCGAGTCCCATCGGCGACAATGTGGTCGCGGCCATTTCCCCGAACTGCACCACATTGCCACCCTCCTGGTCCGTCCAGATCATGGGTGCCGGGACAAAACTTTCATGTATCTCGTTCGTCAGGGCCGCTACTTGTTCAACGGATTCGACATTGTGGTGAAACAACAGCACAAATCCCGCTTCACCCCGCGCCAAGCGTTCCTGAAAATCACGGGAAAGACTGGTGCCGATGAAACCAACCATCAACATCTGCCCCACTTTTTCTCTTAGTGAGAAACGGCCAACCAGGGAAAACGGGCTTCGGGCTGGAAAAAAGAAGGTCACGAAATCTGCTTGCGAAAAATGCGGCGGCGGCGGGCCTGGTAGTGCTCGAAAAACTTCCACTGGGCATGGATCTTGGTGTTGGTTTCCAACTCCACGTTGGACTCGGCGGCTTTAAAGCCCATTTTTATGGCGTTTTCCGCTACCGCCAGCACCAGCATCAAGTCGACTCCCATGCCGCGGTACTTTTTTTTCACCCCGGCCAGGTAGAAATCCAGCACCTCGCGCCGGCGCAAGCCGCGCAACAAGTGAAACCAGCCCAGCGGCAGGACCCGGCCGCGCGCTTTCTGGAAAGCCACGGACATGCTGGGCATGGAAATGATAAAGCCCACCACCTCGTTCTCGGGATTGACCACCACCTTGCACAAACGGGGGTCGAGAAACATGGAGTACTTCTTGGTATAGTAATCCGTCTGTTTGTCCGTGGTGGGAACGGAGCCGTAGATTTCAGCAAAGGTTTCGTCCAGGAGTTCAAAGATGGGCCGGGCGTATTTCAGCAATTGGCGTTTGGATTTGCACTCCACAACCTTCAGGTTGCTGCGTTGTTTGAGCCGCTCCGCCAGAGTAAACAAACGTTCGGACAATTCCCGGGGCACTTTGGCACGGAATTCCAGGTAGTCGATCTCTTTTTCGAAACCGTATCGCTCGAGAAATTGGGGGTAAAACGGCGGGTTGTAGATCTGGGCGATCGTGGGAACCAGGTCGAAACCTTCGATCAGCATGCCCTCGGAATCCATGTCCGTAAAGCCCTGGGGCCCGGTTATCGTGGTCATCCCCTTCTCCCGGCCCCAGGATTCCACGGCGTCCAGCAACGCCGCGGCCACGGCATAGTCTTCGATCACGTTGAACCAACCGAAGCGCAGGTTCAAAGAAGCGTACTTCTCATTGGCGGCATGGCTGAGGATGGCGGCAATACGGCCCACGGGTTCGCCGTCTCTGAACGCCATAAGCATCTTGGACTCCGCGGTTTCAAAGGCGGGATTGCGTTGGGAATCCAACGTCTCCATCTCGTCCATGATCATTGGAGGAACCCAACAGGGATTGTCTTTAAAGAAATGAAAAGGCATCTTGACGAATTGTTTGAGTTGTTTTTTCGATTCCACGGTTTGAATGTCAACCTTCATGGGTCACCTCCAAAGCGGCGTTATTTTCGTTTCGCCCTGATGCCTTGCGCCAAGTGAGATTATACCCAAAGCGGAAAAACGCTTCAATCAAAAGCAATACGGCGGCGATAAATGCGCCTGCGTTTGTGCTGAACCGGATTGAAGTACTTCCACATGGCGTGGATCTTGAAATTGGTTTCAAGTTCCAGGTTCGATTCCGAATACACGAAACCCATATCCATTGCCGTGCGCGCGATCTCGATCAGCATGAGCAAATCGATCCCGGTTCCTCGGTACTTCTTTTTAACCCCCGCCAGGTAAAAATCCAGCGTATGCCTGGCTTGCCGCGAACGCAGGATATGCCACCAACCCAAAGGCAGCAGCCGCCCGCCCGCGCGCTGGAATCCCCGGGTCAAACTCGGCATGGCCACCATGAAACCCACCATGTCTTTATTTTCATCCACCACGGCGATAATCAGGTCCGGATGGGCACAAAACGCGTACCGCTTCAGGTAGTACTCCATCTGCTCCCGGGTCAGGGGCACGGAACCATAGACCTCATCAAAAGACTCATCCAGCAGGGTCAACAATTCTACTCCATGGCGCAAAACTTCACGTCGATTTTTAAAGCGCAGCACGTGAAATCGACCCCGCAAACGGATGCGATCACACAATGAAAGCAATTTGTCGGGAATGACATGATTTTCCGGAGTCCGCACGCGAAATTCAACGTAATCAATCTCTTTTTCAAACCCCGCTTGTTCCATCAGCGCCGCATAGTAGGGCGGGTTGTAATTGGAGGCCAGGGTCGGCACCTGGTCAAATCCGTCTATCAGAATGCCCTCCGGATCCAGGTCCGTGAAACCCATGGTACCGGTCAATGACTCCATACCCCGCTCACGGCCCCATTTTTCCACTTCAAGGAAGAGCGCCTCCACCGCGTCCGGGCGGTTTTCCGATTCAAACCAGCCGAAACGCAGGTTGCGGGTACCGTATTTGCGGTTGGCCGTATGGCTGAGAATGGCGGCCACCCTTGCCAGGATACGACCCTCCTCTTCAGCCAGAAAAAGGCGCACTTCGGCATCCGCAAAAGATGGATTGTGGTCGGGATTGAACAGTTCGCGCTCATCCCGCTCCAGCATGGGAATCCACAAGGGATTGTCCGCATAAAGTTTACGGGGAAAACGGATGAACGCCTTTACTCCCCGGGAATCCGTCAATTCCAGTGTGCGGATGTGCATGGATGTCACGCCCTACTACCCTCCGCAAAACAGGCCGCGCCGGAACGCTCCACCACAAAGGTCACGGGTCCGTCGTTAGTGGAATCAACCTGCATGAACGCTCCGAATTCGCCTGTTGCTACGGAAATTCCAGCCGAGGCCAACTGCCGGTTGAACCGCCGGTAAAACTCTTCCGCCGCCTCGGGATCGGCCGCATGGGTAAAATCGGGCCTGCGGCCTTTGCGGATCCGGGATGCCAGGGTGAACTGGGATACCGACAGGATTTCACCGCCCGTATCCATGATGCTCAGATCCATGCGTCCCGACTCGTTGGCAAACACCCGCAGGTGGCGGATCTTTGCGGCCATGTAATCCACTTCCGCTTCACTGTCGCCCCGTTCAATACCCACGTAAACCAGCAGCCCGGGTCCAATGCGACCGGTTTCCCGGCCCGAAACAGTCACACGGGCCCGTTGCACGCGCTGAATCACCACGCGCATCAACGCCCTCCCGGGTCGCGCACGCGCCCCGGATCGAGGGGCGGGATTGGACGCTCCAGCAGGGAAGAGGCGGAGTTCAAGAGTTCGGCGGGCACATGCGGCAGGGGCTCCTGGCCGGAGATGTGGTGCAGAATCCATTCTACCCGCATTTCCACATTGTTTTCCATGCGCCCCTGAACAGAACTCAGGGTAAGATATGCGGGTAAACGTGAAGTCGCTTCCAGGAAAAGCCCCCATTGCCACGCTGAACCCCGGATCCGGGCGGAGATAAGACGCATCCGGGTTCCGGTTAGCGGCAGGTCCACTCGGTTGCGTTGCGCATCATCCATAGGGGTATCTCTCAATGCCTGTACCTGCAGCCCCAGGGACCGGGCACGCATACGCAACGCCGGCAACACGCGCTCCACATGACGCGAAACGGAACCCTCGGGAACCAGGCGTTTTCGCAACATCCGTCGCGAGGCGTCCAGTCTGCCATGCTCGGCCGTTTTCATTTCAGCCACATCCACTCGGCTCTGTTCCAATTGTGTCAGTTGATATTTCAGCTCTTTTGACTCACGTTTGCAAAGATTGATATCCCGGACCAGGGGTTCGGCCACCACTTTCAGGTAGACCCAGATCGCGGCCACAAACACCAACAGGATAAAAACGACCCGAACCGTTTTGCGCAACATCAGAAAACACCCACCAGTCCTCGCAAACAGGTTGCCGGCGGAGCACAGGAATCCAAACGCAAAACTTCCGCACTGGACAGCAATGCCCGGATCAATCCGGGTTCCGCCGCCTCAGCCGCTGCGATGTTGAAACGCAGACCCATGCCCGCGGCTTGAAGGGACCATTCCCGCACAGAAGTTTTCACTGCCGCTTGTTGGATCAATGAAACAAAGCCCTCCGCGGCCCGGGCCTGACGATTGGGGAAAGTGAACAGGAAGCGATTGATATAAAAATCGGCGCGCTGTTTTCGGGCGCGCGCCGGCTCCCGGGTCCGGGAATGCGCCAGGTTTAATTCCTGTTTCAATCCGTCCAGGTGTCCATGGTGAATCGCCCGCACCCTTAGCAAATATCCGGTCAAAGCCAGCATGCCCGCCAAAAAGAGCAATCCCAGCACAAACAAGACAAACGTGAGCCGGGATTTTCCGGATATACCCATCATTTTTTGAATATAGCACAGGGGTAACCCGGGTTCAATGTTGTCACGCCACGGACTCACATGCGTTCCGGCACCGGAATCCCCATGATGGCCAGCAAGCGCCCCAACCGCTCACGCACCAGCAAAAGCAATTGGATCCTGAGGAAACGCAACGACCGATCAGGTTCGTTGATAACCGGATACCCGTGGTAGTAGCGATTAAAGGCTTGACAAAGGGTAAAAGCGTGGTTGGCGATACCGGACAGATCCTGATTTTCCAGGGCGGTTTCGATGCGGTTGTCGCCATCGGATAGTTGCAGTAATATTTCAAAGAAATCCGCGGCCTCCCGCGAATCCAGGCAAGCCGGATCGATGTCAACGTCCATAACCGCCTGCTCCCCTTCGTCCAGTTTTCGCAGAATGGAATTCAATCGCACCAGGGTGTACTGCAGGTAGGGACCTGTATCTCCCTCGAATGCCAAAGCATCCTTGAAATCAAACGCGATCACGGCGCGGGCGTTGAACTTGATCATAAAATACCGCAATGCGCCCACGGCGATCTGCACCGCGATGGCATCGCGCGCGGACTCACTCAAATCCGGATTGCGCTTATCGACTTCCACCCTGGAGCGGGCGGTCAGTTGCTGGATCAGATCCGCGGCCTTGACGGCGATTCCCTTGCGCCCCGACACCTCCACCCAGGGTTTTTTTTCATCTTCCGGCGACAACGGAAGATCCAGTTCCCGCACACAGCGGGGAGTCAACGCCACCATCTCGTAGGAAAAATGCACAAAGGGGCGTTCGCCGGAAGGCGCAGGCTCCAGGTCTTCGAGGACCTGGGCGATGATGTTCTGCAGATAGGATTGGCGTACATCGATTACATTGAACACCCTGTGGGCGGGGCCGAAATCACGTTTCTCGCTGCCGCCGCGAAAATCCGTGGTCAGAATGACTTGACCGTCCGCATACCGGGAAAATTCGCGAAAGGGAAAATCCTCTTTGAAACGACCCACTTTCCAGAATGTATACGCCAGGTCCTTGGCGATGTAAGTGGCCGTTCCATTGGAACGAATCACCACTTTTTCCAAGTCCTCATGACGATAACGGATCACCCGGCAACCTTGCTTCTCTGGATCCTCGGATTCGTACAAGATCCCTTGCTCGGTCAGGATCCGGGCCGCCCGGGTAAAGAAATCGAGTTCCATGATATCCCGTTCCCGCACCAGCAGGTTGTAACGAATTCCGATCGACGCCATCACGCGGATATGGTCTTCCAACACCCGCGAAGAAATCCAATCGGCAACGCCGTATTCGGGATCTCGACGCTCCTCAATGGCTTGGTGAACACGGTTGCGCGCCTTCTCGCTCTCGGGGTCAGCGGCCAGGTGACGATTGACCCGGGCGTATACATCCCACAACATGGCGGCGGGATCCTTGATGCGGCGGATCTCTTCCAGAGACATCTTTATCATGTGGAGCAACCCCCACACCACGTCGGCCACCTGGATGCCCGTATCGTCAATGTAGTTCTGCACCTCCAGGGGGTAGCCCAGGTACTCCAGGCTGCGGGCCAGGGTATCTCCCAGGCAGGCGTTGCGCAGGTGACCGATATGGGCGGCCTTATTGGGATTGATGCTGGTATGTTCCACCACGATGCGTTGGTTACGGGCGGCGGGTCGACAGTCTACTGAATCGATTAGGTAACGCAGAAAACAGTGGCGATCCAGGGTGAAATTCAGAAAGCCCCCGCCCGCCAGGGACACTTCCGCCATGGGCAGAAACTTTGCGGACAGCAAGGATACCAGGCGTTTCCCGATCTCTATTGGCTTCTGTTTCATGCGCTTGGCCAACAGGAACGGCAGGGTGGTGGAGAGATCACCATAGCGGCGGTTGGGCGGAATCGAGAACTGGATATCCCCTGCATTGATGGGGAACTCGGATTGCAGATACTCGCGCATGCGCGCGGCGTATTCTCTTGTCAATTCCTTCATTTGTGGTTCTCCAGGTAATCGGAATGGTTCCGGATTCCCATCACGGCCATAAAACCCCCGGATCGAGCTTCCAGGCCCAAACCCTCAACGCTTTTTGCGGTCAAACAGGGATGGAAGGCCTTTTTTCATCGCGGATTTCAAAGTGGATTTCAGCGAGTTGTCTTCCGGAGGCGCGATTTCCGCCAGGCGTCTGCGTGCGGTTTCGTGCCCGGGCTCGAGTTCAAGAGCCCGCCGATAAAACGATTCCGCCCTTTTCATCAACTTTTCCGAATAGAACAGGTTTCCCAGGGCCACCAAGGGTTCCGCGTTCCACGGCTCCAACTGAACGGCTTTCTGCAGGTTGACTTCCGCATCCCGCTTCATGGCGGGATTGCGATACTGACACAAGCCCAGTAACAGGAGCGCATCCCCCCGGTCCGGGTCCAGGCGCAACGATTCCCGTAACGCCAGCACGGCGGGACCATACTCTTTGCCGGCATAGAGGGTTTTGGCCTTGCGAAAGAGTTCTTTCGCCTTCTCTTGGGGATCCTCTTCTTCAGGCACCACTTCCGATACTTCCCGGAATCCCCGCCGTTCATAGGCGGCCCGTTGATCAAAATCGAGAAGCACGGCATGGGCACGGTCCAGGCGGCGACGCAGCGCTTCCAGGCGTTGGCGAACGCTTGCGTCACCAACTGTTGCCAGCTCATTGTCCGCAAGCTTGATCAGCCATCGCTGGTATGCTTCGTGAATGGTGGCGACCGTAGCCGTACGGTCCAGGCCGAGCAACGCGTAATGGTCCAGGTTGCCCCGGTTCAACCGTTCATACAAATCCAGGCATTGGGTGATCAGTTGAGAATCCATATCCTTCTCCTGAACCGATTATCACTGAATCGTGTTACCATTCTAATGCAGGCAGGCGCACAATTCAAGGCCCGGTATTGGCGGCGAAATAGGGACAACGATCCGCCAGTCGAACGAAGAGTTCCCGGCCACGTGGTGCGGTTACACAAAACCGCCAATCCAGCCGCCGCAAACGGAAAGTCCCTTTGGCATCTTTTCCCAGGCAAACGCGGACCACAATACCCCAGCGATTTTTGCGTTGACGTGAACAGGTGACAAAGTCTCCCAGCGAAAACGCGACCGGTTTGCGGCCGGCCGGAGAGTCCAACGCCGCCACCGGCGCCGGTGTATGGGAATGATGCCCCACTACCAAATCCCAGCGGGTCAACCATTGCCTCGCCGTTTCCACCAGGAGGGAACGGGGATACAATTCCAGTTCAAAACCCCAATGGGGGTACAGGATGTTGAACACCCCGTCCCGCACCAGCTCTTTCTCGTTTTTTAAGTCGGCCAGGAACGGCCCCGGATGGTTGCTCCACTGCGTTAACGCGGCCACACGAATGCCGGCAAGCGGTTCCACCACCGGACGGGCCCGGCTTCCCGCCACCACAAAGCCCAGGGATTCCAGGTTGCGCAGGTGTTTCTCAAAAAGGTTGGATCCATGATCAGCCGCGTGGTTGTTTGCACAGGAAAGTACAATGCGATGGGGCGGGGCAAGGCTTGTGAGGGCCTCCAGGGTTTCCTTTCCGTGTACTTGCTGCATGACCACGGAATGGGGTGGCGGCAGGCTCACACCTTCAAAATTGGCCACCAGAAAGTCCGCGGAAGAAAAAAATTGGAGGAGTCCCTCTGAGAATCGAATCTTTCGCCCCCCCGTGGGCATCCAATCCCCGCTAAAAACCACCACAGCCTCGCCTTCGCCCCGGGACCATTCTGAAGTGGTTGGCATAAAAGGCAGAGCTGGTCCGGATTTTCTGGAAGGGCCCAGAAAATTCCGCCACACCACGCCGGCAAGTTCCCTTTTCGAGTAGGGTGAAGACAGGCGCCGTTTCAGAAACCGGCGCCGGTCCGCGGGTGCCCTATTCACCAATCTCGCGGACCACGCTTTTCAATTCAAGGACCTCGACGGGGCAATCCTCACTGTCGTGCTCCCAGCAGACCAGCAAGTCGCAGGGCTCGCGTCCAGACTCCTGATCCGGAGTGTAGGTTGAACTCTTAAGCAAAAATTCCACGCGCAGGTGTTTCCACTGTTCCCGGCGCACGTCGAAATAGCGGCGGCCTTCTGCATGGGGACGTTCGCTGCTTACGAATTCCAGTTCAAACCCCAGCTCCGTCGCCAGCATCCCGAAAAGAAACAACACACCGTCCCGATCCACCGGAGCATAGCGAATTCCCCTGAAATCCACGGGTTCACCGAGCCGGCGCTCCACCTTTACGGGACGCTTGGGTTTGATGGTCTGGGGAATGAGCCGAATGGGTGAAGTGTCTGCTTCCGAAGCCGGAACGTTGGGCGGCGGAGCAGCGGCAACGGGTTGGAACGCATCGGGGAACAACTCCCGCGCCTTCCACAATGCACGCTCCAGGCTCTGCCACCTGGATGTATAGTACTCCAGACTGAACGCCCCGTGAGCTTTGACAATATCCGCCGTGGGCGGCTTGCCTCCCAGCCGGTAAAGGCGCACCAGTTCGCGTAACAATTCATCGTCTTGAACCAGCTCCGGATTCTCTTCCTGGGAGTAACCCCTGGGCATTTCCAGACCCGCGGATTTGGCCGCCTGGGCCCAGGTTCCCAGGTGGTATTTCACCGTGTTGATGGGGATGGTGGAGTTGAGAATAAAATCCTGCTGCTTCAGGTAGCGAACACCCAGCCCGGCGGCCACTTTTTGAATCTCGCGTATAATCTCTTCCCTGGAATACATGCAATCTCCTGAAGTATTTTCATATTGCACCACTGGACTGAACCTGTCAACCGCGGGCTGAGTCTGCGGCCGCAAAACAACAATCGCCTTTATGCATGGGGTTGCGTGGACAACCAAAGCCCGCCTCAACCGTATTGAATAAGTAGAACAAGGAACCATTCTCTGGAGGCAACCGTTATGCAAAGGCAGAATCTGATTTTTTTGTGGTTTATCATCGCCGCAACAGGCGTCTACGGCGCCGGCGGCGCGGAACTTTTCCCTACCATTGCGGGCCTGACAAATCCCGTTAAACCCGCGGAATACACGGCCGACAATCTGTTTGAATACATCAACGGCGCGGCCGACGTATTTATCGGTTACG
Source organism: Candidatus Aminicenantes bacterium (assembly GCA_011049425.1). Lineage (NCBI taxonomy): Bacteria > Candidatus Aminicenantota > Candidatus Aminicenantota bacterium. Next base: position 14,225 of record DSBM01000028.1, on the reverse strand, counting down.
ATTTTGAACAACTTTTCTCCATGACCTATTCCGGAACCGATGGTCAAACGATTGCGGCCGACATTTACCGCCACGCAGACCCGGCCTGCGGTTTCGGTATCTACAGCCAGGAGAAACCCCGAAAGGGCGATTTCCTGGCCGTGGGCACGGAGGGTTACTACGAAACCGGAATTCTCAACTTTTTCCAGGGCCGCTTCTACGTCAAGATTTCGGCGTTTGACCTGGGCGAACGGGAACAAAAGATCCTGACCAGCCTGGCTCGGGGGATCGCCGAACGCATTCCCGATGCCGACGGGTTTCCTAAAATATTTGAATTATTTCCCAAAACCGGCCGCATTCCCCGCTCCGAGCACTTTATCCGGCGCAATTTTCTGGGCCATGGCTTCCTGGAAAACGCTTTCATCTGTGACTATTCGGTAGAGGACAACCCGCTCCAGCCCTTTATCATCCGGGCGGACTCTTCGGCTGCCGCCAAAACCATGATTGAATCCTACCTGGAATTTGCCCGTTCCCACACCGCCGTAATAGCGCAAAATGAAAACACTGTTCGGTTTGTTGACCCCTATCACAAATCCCGTGGCCCCCTGAGCATGAAATGGCGGGAACAATACATCTGGGGAGTCTTTTCTGCGGATTCCGCTGCCGCGGAACGCATGCTTACCGCCATCGAGGCCGCCCTGATTCGGGAGTAACACACCTCCTGAAGGCCGCAGGCATACGGAATTGCCCCTTATTGAGGACAGAACGGAACCGCACCCCTGGAATTTGCTTTGCTGCAACTGGCGTGTTTGTGTCTAATTATGCTAAGATTGTTCCCGAAAAGGAGGGATTCATGCGTCACATCCCCCGGAAATTCAGTTGTGGGTTTTGTATTGCGCTTTTATTGATTCCGCTGTTCACGCTTAGCGGATTCGCCCAGAAGGATTTCAACCAGGATGAAAAAGAGATGATCCGCGACTTCAGGCGTTCCAACAGTTATTACCTGGATGGCGAAAAACTGTACAAAAAGGGCAAAGTCGACAAAGCCGTCAAGGAGTTGGAGAAGTGTCTGGAGATCTTTTCCCGGCATGACAAAGCCCACTTCGTGCTGGCGGACATCTACTTGAAAAAACGCGACCTCGAGAAAGCGGAAAAACATATCCGCGCGGCCAAGGAGGGCTTCGAACATTTAGAGAAATGGTATTCCTTTACATTCCAGCAATACCTCGACACCCTGCGCAAACAGAAAGATATCAACAACGAACAGATCGCCGGCCTGGAAGCGTCCAAAGGCCGGGCTACGGGCGTGGAAAAAAGCCGGATTGAAAGCCGGATCGCCCAACTGAAGAGCCAGAACGCCGACGCCGACACCAAGTTGTCGGAATTCGTGCGCAGCGGCTCAGAACCGCCGGCCGAATACAACTACATCCACGGCAACGTCTACTTTCTCACCCGGCGTTTCCAGGACGCGGTAAACGAGTACACCAAAACCCTGGAAAAGGACCCCCGTCACGGCGGCGCCTGCAACAACCTGGCCACCATCTACTTCATGCACAAGCGAGTCGACAAAGCCCGGGAGTATTTTGACAGGGCCGTGGAATACGGTGTCCAGGTAAACCCGAAGTTCAAGGAAGCCCTGGAGAAAGCCGAAGGCAAATAGGTTCCACCAGATGGGGGGCACGGCATGCCCTGCCTTTTCACACCCGGCATGAATACGTTCAACCGCAACACATCGAACCCGGACGTTCCCGCGCTCGCCGATGAGCTCCTGGAAGCCATTGCGGAATCCAGCCACATCCTGGCCGTTATCAAAGGTTCCCCGGATCCCGACGCCATTGCCGCGGCATATACCTTCCGGCAGATCGCGGAAAAAGCGGGGCGCCAGGTCATTGTTGAATCCGAGCAACAGCCGTCGCTTCCCCAGAACCAGCGCATCATCACCGACCTGCATCTGCCCATCCGCTACGACGCAGTAGGAGATGCGGTGCGTTTTTTCGATGCCTACGCCGTATTCGATCATCAATCCGTGCAGGTGGAAGGCGTGACCGGTATTATTCCATGCACGGTGCACATTGATCACCACCAGGAGGCGGATACCCAACTGCCTGTGCGTTTTCGCTGGGTATGCGAAAAAGCGGGTTCCACCAGCACCCTGATCGCATTGCTCCTCGAATATTTAATCAACCTGCAGAACTGGTCCGCCGCGGAGGAACAGAAAGCCTGCACCGCCCTTTACTTCGGCATGTATACCGATACGGACCACTTCGCCCACCTCAGCGAACTGGACCGCCGCGCCCTGGCCTATCTGGAGCCCCGTACGGACCTTGCCTTTGTCAAACGACTGTCTTCCCTCCCTTTCCCCCGGCCCGCCCTGGGGTACCTCGAGCGGGCCATGCAGAACCAGGAGATCTACCGCGACTGGCTGATCACCGGCACGGGATTCGTGGACAGCCAGCACCGGGACACCATCGCCCTGATCGCCGACTTTTTGTTGCAACGGCATCAAGTGGGCATGGTCATCGTGTTTGCCCTGATCCGCCAGGATGGGCAGTTGCGGCTCGACGCCGCTTTCCGCTGCCCGGACAAAGATTTCGACCTGGACAAACTGGTCAAGCGTTTTTCGGCGGCCGGAGGGGGCCGATCGTTTAAGGGCGCGTTCCAGGTGGATTTGAGCTATTTCAGCGATACCCCCCATCCCATCCTGCTGTGGCAAATGGTGCGCTTGACCACCACCGCCAAGATCAAATACCAGCGCGACCAACTCGACTCCAGGCCCCTTTAAAAAAAAGTTGGAGAGTTGGAAAGTTGAAGAGTTGAAAAGGGAAGAAGTTCCAAAAGGGGCGGTTCGCGAACCGCCTCTACGTTCCCGACTGCCACCTGTCACCTCTCTTCAACTTTTCATTCATCTTCCTTGACAAACGGTACCCAACCCATATATCATTCTATCTTTCAAACAACCGGAGAAAGAGACAAAGAATATGAGTTTGAAGGGTTCACTACAATCAATTAATCTGGCCGACATCATGCAGTTGGTGTCCAACTCAAAACAGAGCGGTCGCTTCGTGCTGACCAAAAACACCGGTGAAGATGGACACATCTACATCAAGGATGGCGAAATCATCCATGCGGACGTGGAGCATTTTACCGGTGAAGACGCAGTATTCACCCTGATTTCATGGGGAGAAGGAGACTTCGTCTTTGAAGAAGAGGCATTCGATACACCGCAAACCATTACCCGTTCCGTGACCTCTCTGCTCATGGAAGCCGCCCGCCGCATCGACGAATGGAAACTGTTGCGCAAAAAGATCGGCTCCATTGACGCCGTACCGGCATTCTCTGAAATCGATCGTGAGGAAAGGCGCAAGATCTCTCTTTCCACCCTGGAATGGATGGTGGTGGCCAAGATCGACGGGCACCGAAGCATTGCCCAGATCTCCAACGAAACAGGGATCAACATTTTCGATGCATCGCGTATCATTTTCGGCATGCTGGCATCCAAGCTTTTGACCCTCAAGTAGCTCTGGACGACCGGGGAAAATCCCCGCGGAATTGGACCCGACATGAAGAACAGAGTGCTCATCCTGGATTTTGGTTCCCAATACACCAAACTAATCGCCAGGCGCATCCGCGAAACCGGCGTCTACAGCGAAATTGTTCCCTTTAACGTATCCATTGCGCGGATCCGTGAATTTGGGCCGGGAGCCCTGGTGCTCTCCGGAGGTCCTTCCAGTGTATACGCTGCGCGGGCCCCGCATATCTCTTCGGAAATCCTCGAACTGGATATCCCCATCCTGGGGATCTGCTACGGCATGCAGCTTCTCGCCTACCTCGCCGGCATGCGCGTCACGCCAGCAAAAGAGCGGGAATACGGCCTGGCCCGCCTGAACCTTTCCACCGGGAGCAAGTTGATGCGAAGCATCCCCTCCCCGACCACGGTGTGGATGAGCCATGGAGACAAAATCACCCAGTTACCTCCCGATTTTGCCGTCACGGGCACCACGGAAAACACGGAAATGGCGGTAATTGAGTCGCATGCCAGACGCCTTTACGGGGTACAATTCCACCCGGAAGTCGTTCATACCACGGAAGGACGGCGCGTGCTGGAAAATTTCCTCTTCACAATCGCCGGCCTGCAGGCGGATTGGAACATGGGCGACTTTGTCGCGGATGCCGTCAACCGCGTCCGCGCCCAGGTGAAAGACGGACACATCATCCTGGGCCTGAGCGGGGGCGTGGACTCCACAGTTCTGGCCATGCTGCTGAAACGTGCCGTGGGTAAGCAACTGATCCCGGTTTTTGTGGATACCGGCTTATTGCGCAAAAACGAATTCGCGGAACTGATGAGCCGCTTCCGCAAGGAACTGGGGCTTAATGTTCATGGCATCGACGCCTCGGAACTGTTTCTGGAACGCCTGCAGCGCGTACGTTCTCCGGAACGCAAACGCAAAATCATCGGCAAAACGTTTATCGACGTATTCGCCCAAATCGAAAAGCAAGTCGGCCCCGTCGAGTTCTTTGCCCAGGGTACGCTTTATCCCGACGTCATTGAATCGGTATCGGTAAACGGTCCGGCAGCCAAGATCAAGAGCCATCACAACGTGGGAGGATTACCCAAAACCCTGAACTGGCGCCTGATTGAACCCTTCCGTGAGCTGTTCAAGGATGAAGTCCGCCTGATCGGACGCGAACTTGGACTGGATGAAGCCTGGATCCGGCGCCACCCCTTCCCCGGTCCCGGACTGGCCGTGCGCATTATCGGCGCCGTAACCCGCGAACGCGTCCAGCGCCTTCAGGAGGCCGACGCGATCCTGATCAGCGAGCTTCACCGCCGCGGGATCTACGACGACATCTGGCAGGCATTCACCGTGCTCCTGCCCATCCGCTCCGTCGGCGTCATGGGAGACGTCAGAACCTATGAAAACGTAGCGGTACTGCGCATGGTGCGCAGCGTGGACGGTATGACCGCGGACAGCTACCCTGCCGACCATGCCTTCCTCTCCACCACCGCCGACCGCATCGTAAACGAAGTCAAGGGCATCAACCGCGTCGCCTACGACCTGACATCCAAGCCGCCGGGGACCATCGAATGGGAATAGGGTTTCCCCCGGCCACCGGATTTTTTTCCGTTTCGGGTGAGAGCGGGAAATGAACCGTTTTATCCACCTTCACCTGCACTCGGAATTCAGCCTGTTGGATTCCTGCCTGAAACTCAAGCCCCTGATCCAGCGTGTCAAGGAATTGAACATGCCCGCCGTGGCCCTGACCGACCACGGCAACATCCTGGGTGCGGTGGGGTTTTTTAAGGAAGCCCAGCGCAACGACATCAAGCCCATTATCGGATCTGAACTCTACGTGGCTCCGGAATCGATGGATCAGAAGCCGGATCACAAAAACGGACGCGTCAACTACCACCACCTGGTGGTTTTGGTGAAAAACGAGAAAGGCTACCGCAACCTTTCCGAGCTCATCACCCAATCATTTACCGAGGGTTTTTACCGCCGCCCCCGGGTGGACAAGCAACTGCTCGCGCAGTGCCGTGAAGGGCTGGTGGTCATGTCCGCCTGCATCCAGGGGGAAATCCCCTACTGGCTGTTACTGGACCGTTGGGACAAGGCCCAGGAGGCGGCGCGCTGGTACCGCGAGACATTTCGGGATGATTTCTATATCGAAATTCAGAACCACGGTTTGTCTAAACAGCGCGAAGTGCTGCCGAAACTGGTCGAACTGGCCCGCAGCATGGACATTCCCCTGGTGGCCAGCAATGATGTGCACTACTTGAAACGCGAAGACGCGGACGCCCGCGAGATCCTGATCTGCCTGCAGACCAACGACGTCCTTTCCAACCCGGACCGCGCCATGCACAAGGAAACCGAGGAGATGTTCCTGAAATCCGGCCTGGAGATGCGGGAAGTTTTTCCCGACCTCCAGGAGAGCCTTGACATCACCTTCGAAATCGCCTCCAAGTGTCATTTCGAATTCACGCTGGGCACTTATTACCTTCCGGAGTTCAAAGTACCGCAACCCCAAAGCATTGACGGCTACTTTGAGCAAATCTGCCACGAAGGTTTTGAATCCCTGAAAGGGCGTCTGGTCGGCAAGAAGCATGATATTCCCACTTATCGCCGGCGCCTTGAATACGAAATTGAAAAAATCCGTGAAATGGGATTCCCGGGATATTTCCTGATTGTGTGGGACATTATCCGCTTCGCCCGGGAACGGGGAATCTTTATCGGCCCCGGTAGGGGGTCGGTGGTGGGCAGCCTGGTGTCGTTTACCATGGGCATCACCGGCATCGACCCACTGGATTACGATTTGATCTTTGAGCGCTTCCTGAATCCCGAGCGCATTTCCATGCCGGATATCGATATCGACTTTGACCCCGAACGCCGCGAAGAAGTGATCCAATACATCCGGGACCGTTACGGAGAAGACAGCGTGGCCCAGATCGTCACCTTCGGACGCATGAAAGCCAAGCTGGCCATTCGCGATATCGGCCGGGTTTTGGAAATTCCCCTGGGAAAGGTCAATCAACTGGCCAAATTGATCCCGGAAGGCCCGGGAGTTGACCTTCAATCCGAGATCCGCAACAACACTGAACTGCGCCGTGAAATCCAACGCATCGAAAAAGCGCCGGAGCTCATCGAGTACGCCCTCAAGCTGGAACACAATGTGCGGCATACCTCGATGCACGCCGCCGGAGTGGTGATCGCCCCCAAAAAGTTGACCGAGTTCATGCCGCTCTACAAGACACGCGACGACATCGTCACCCAGTTCGAAAAAGAGGAGGTGGAACAGATCGGCCTGCTCAAATTAGACATCCTGGGACTCAAAACCCTGACCATCGTCAAAAACATCCTCCAGTCCCTGGAAGAGTGCGAGCAGATCCGCATCGACCTGGAGCGCATCCCGCTTGATGACCGCAAAACCTTCAAGATCTTTCAAGCCGGTGACACGGACGGCATTTTCCAATTCGAAAGTTCCGGCATGCGGGATTACCTGAAACGCTCCCGCCCCAAGCGCATCGAAGACTTGATCGTGCTCAACGGCCTGTACCGGCCCGGACCGCTCAAGTCGGGCATGGCGGACGCTTACGTAAACCGCAAACTCGGGCGGGAAGAAGTCACTTATATCTTTCCCGAACTGGAAGATATCCTCAAAGACACGTACGGAATCATCGTGTTCCAGGAACAGGTCATGCGCATCTCGGTGGATGTGGCGGGATTCGCCATGAGCAAGGCCGATGAAATGCGTAAGATCATGGGGAAAAAGCAGGTGGAAAAGATCCCGGCCATTGAGAAGGCCTTTATTGAAGGCGCGATGCGCAAGGGGCATGCGCGCAAGCAGGTTGAGAAACTTTTCAGCCAGATGGCCACTTTTGCCGAATACGGGTTCAACAAGTCCCACTCCACCGCGTACGCTTACCTGGCCTACCAGACCGCTTACCTGAAAGCCCACTTCCCGGTGTACTTCATGGCCGCCCATCTCAGCTCTGAAGCAGAGAAATCTTCCACTTCCTCGAAAGTCATCCAGTACATTTCCGAGTGCAAGAAAATGGGATTTCAGATTCTGAAACCCGACATCAACCGCAGTTTTATGGCCTTCAGCGTGGATTCCGCCACGGCCATCCGTTTCGGCCTGAAGGGTTTAAAGAACATCGGGGAATCCGCCCTGCACAGCATTCTCGAATCCCGCGAAGCCGGGGGTGATTTCAAGGACTTTTCTGATTTCATGACCCGCATTGAGTTGACGCGGGTCAACAAGACCGTGCTGGAAAGCCTGGTCAAGTCGGGAGCCCTGGATTGTTTCGCCATCCCCAGGCGGGTGCTGTTCAACGCATTGGAAGACGCGGTCAAGCAGGCCCTGTTGATCGAAAAGCGCCGTGACACCCAGCAGAAATCCCTGTTCTTGGCGGAAGACAACGTGCTGCAGGTCACCATCCCGTCCCACGTCCTGGAAGAACCGGAGTGGAGCGAAAAAGAGTTGATCCAGTTTGAAAAAGAGATCGCGGGCATCTACATTACCCACAACCCTCTGGAGAAATTCCGCAACGAGATCCGCAAGGTATCCAATACGACCATCGCCAATATTCTCAGCCGTGAGTTCAACGGCGATACCGCGCGCCTGGGCGGGGTCATCACCAACCTGAAGCAACGCAAATCGCGCCGGGGAGACATGTACGGCGAGTTATTCTTTGAAGACTTGACGGGCCGCATCAAGGTATTCGCTTTCAAAGACCGCTGGGCGGAAATCAGGGACAGCGTGGAAGCGGACACTCCCTACCTGCTGGAAGGGCGCCTGCCCCAGGGCAACGAAAGCGATATTTCCGTTTACCTGGAGAGTTTGACCGACATGGAGACGCTCATGCGCCGCAAGGCCCGCCAGATCACCATCATGGTGCGCTACGAACAGTTGAGCCCTGAATTCAACCTGGAGTTAAAGGAGCGGCTGGAACGCAACCGTGATTCCGTACCCTACATGATTATGGTTTACCGCAACGACGGTTACCGCACCAACATCCAATCCGCCGCGGGAGACGGCCTGAAAGCCACCGTGTCCATGAAAAAGGATATCGAGCGACTGACCGGGGAAAATTCCGTAGAGATAGTTTATTAGAGTTGAAAAGGGAAGAAGTTGAAAAAGTAGGGGCGACCGGCCGGTCGCCCTTCTTTGAAACAGGTGACAGGAGGCAGGAGACCAAGCATATTTTTTTCTACCTTCTACCTTCTACAAAAACCGTTTTGCATTTCTCTCCAACTTTTTCTTCCTACAATGGCGGTCGCGCCGCGCCCATCAACTCACTGAACGGTTTCAGCACCGGGCTCTGCTCCATCATGATCTTGATGGCCACGGTCAGGGGTACGGCCAAAAGCATGCCGATCACCCCCCACATCCAGCCCCACAGGATCAGGGAAACCAGGATCACGATGGGAGACAGATCCAGGTTGTCGCCGGTTACTTTGGGTTCCACCACGTTACCGATTATCATCTGGGTCAAACTCAGTCCCACGGCCAGCAACAAGACGCGCAGGGTCAGCCCGAATTTCAAAAAACCGACCAGTACGGGCAGGATGGTGGCCATGATGGAACCGATGTTGGGGATAAAATTAAACAGAAAGATCACAAGCGCGAAAAACAACACGAAATCGATCCCGGCCAGCCACATGATTCCGGCCCCCACAACCGCCGTCAACAAACTGATCAGGGTCTTGAGCAAGAGGTAGTGCTGCACTTTGTCTTCAATGGAACGCAGCACCTCCAGCATCTGGACCGCGCGCCTGGTGGCGAAAGCCCGCCCCACCCGGCCCTCCATGGCCGTGCGGCCGGCCAGCATGAACATGAGGAAAACAATGATCAGGAACAGGTTGCCCAGAAACACGGCAAAAGAGCCGAGCGTGGAAGAAAGCATGGAAGTGATGGTGTTGATCGACTTGGACCAGTCGAAATCCGCGATGAACCGCTCCACATCCACCACGGGCATGCGCAACTGCTCAAACAAACTGTTGAGCATGCGCGCCAGGGTCTGGCTGTAGGCGGGAAACTTGTTGATAAAGGCACTGGCCCCGGTGTAGATCAACAGGCCGAAGAAATAGCACAACACGAACAAAAACACCAGCAGAAACACCAGGCCCAGGGCGCGCGGCACGCGCCATTTGAGCAGGCGGTCCATGACGCCGTTAAACAGAAAATAGAGAAGAACGGCCAGGGCAAGCGGGATAAAGATGGTTTTCAACTCCTTCAGGATTAACACCATCACCACGCCCACCAGGCATCCCAGGTAAACGCGGATGTGAAGCAGGTCGCGGTTTTCCACTTGCATTTGCTTACGAGTAACTGCGGATCTCTTCCTCGATTTCAAAAACCCGGCGTTGGGTAAAGAAAAGGAAGTTTACGTCCACTTCGTAGCGGAAAAAGTATTCGATCATCTGGCGGTCGTTGTTGATATTCACTTCCACCAGGCCCTCATTCTCTTCATCCAGGATCACGCCCTCGCGGTTCAGGATCTCGCGGATCACCGCTTCACCTTTCTGCGCGGTAAAGCCCGCTCCCCGTTCGAGCGCGAGCCGGTCCTTGACCTGGGCGGCGATCGATTTGGACTGGAAGCCGGCGCCCAGGTGCTTGACCAGGGCAAATCCCCCGTAAACAATCAGCAATACCAAGATGAGATTCAAAAACGAGCTCTTTCCCCGTATGGCGTTCATTAAACCTCCTCCAGAACCTGCTTCATTGTATAGCCGATCTCAACCGGATTTTCAACCACCCGGATTCCCCGCTGCCGCAGTTCATGAATCTTTTCCGCGGCGGTTCCCCGGCCCCCGGAGATAATCGCCCCGGCATGTCCCATGCGGCGTCCCGGCGGAGCGGTACGCCCGGCGATAAAGGCCACCACCGGTTTGGTCATTTTTTCCTGGACAAAGCGCGCCGCCTCCTCTTCCTGGGTACCGCCGATCTCCCCGATCAGCACCACCGCGTCGGTATCGGCGTCGGCTTCAAAGCGCCGCAGTACATCCACAAAACCCGTTCCCACGATGGGGTCACCGCCGATGCCGATGGCGGTGGACTGCCCCAGCCCCAATTCGGTCAACTGGTTGACCGCGGCATAGGTCAAGGTGCCCGAACGGGAAACCACGCCCACCCTGCCGGGAGCATGAATTTTGGCCGGCATGATGCCGGCCTTGGCCCGTCCCGGTGAAATCACTCCCGGGGTATTGGGGCCCACCAACACGGAATCGCTTGAGGAAAGGAAATGCTTGACCCGTACCATGTCCAGGATGGGAATGCCTTCGGCGATGCAGATCACCAAACCGATGCCCGCATCCGCCGCCTCCAGGATGGCGTCGGCCGCCGCCAGGGCGGGAACAAAGATAATGGTCGTATTTGCCCCCTCCCGGTCCACCGCCTGTGCCACGCTGTCAAAAACCGGACGATCCAGGTGCTTGCGGCCCCCTTTACCCGGGGTCACTCCGGCCACCACCCGGGTACCGTATTCAATCATGCGCTCGGCGTGAAAACCCCCTTCTTTACCCGTGATTCCCTGCACCACCACGCGAGAGGATTGATCAAGCAGAATGGCCACGTTCGCCTCCTTTGGCCAGCGCAACGGCAGCCCGCACCGCCGCGTCCAGGTCGGTTTCCGCCACCACGTCCAGTCCGGATTCATTGATGATTTGCCTACCTTGCGCCTCGTTGGTTCCCACCAGGCGCACCACCACGGGCACCTTCAGGCCGACATCCGTGACCGCGGCCACAATGCCCCGGGCCACGCGGTCGGTGCGCACGATGCCGCCAAAGATATTGACCAGGACAGCGCGGACACGGTCATCCGCCAGCAGGATATGGAAGGCTTCGCGCACCCGATCCTCCGAGGTGCCTCCACCCACGTCCAGGAAGTTGGCCGGCTCGCCCCCATACAACTTGATAATGTCCATGGTGGCCATGGCCAGGCCGGCGCCGTTGACCATGCATCCGATCGATCCGTCCAGGCGGATGTAATTGAGATCATGGCGTGATGCCCGTACTTCCAGGGGCTCTTCCTCGTCTTCATCCCGCAGGGCCAGGATTTCCGGCCGGCGGCCGAGGCCGTTGTCATCAAAGTTGAGCTTGGCATCCAGGGCCAGCCATGCGCCGTCGTCGACTTCCACCAGGGGGTTGATCTCCACCAGGGACGCGTCCCGGCTGTGCATCAATTCATACATGCCTCGTACCACCCGGGCAAACTCCTTTGCACCCGCTTTCTTTACACCCAGGTGAAGTTCCAGCAGGCGAATGTGGTAGCCACTCAGTCCCACCGCGGGATGAACCGGGACTTTGAGAATCTCTTCCGGGTGTTCTGCGGCCAGTTCCTCGATCTCAACCCCGCCCTGCGCGCAGGCCACGAATACCGGCATACCCCGTTCCCGGTCCACCAGCAGGGCCAGGTAACATTCCCGTTGCAGGGAAGCGGCGGCCTCGATCAGCACCCGCCGTACCTGTCGCCCTTCCGGGCCGGTCTGGGGTGTCACCAACTGCATGCCCAGGATCTCTTGAACCGCCTTCCGCGCTGCAGTCAGAGAATCCGCCAAGCGGATGCCGCCGCCTTTGCCTCGACCCCCGGCATGAATCTGGGCCTTGACCACGCAGGGCAAGCCGGTGTGGGCGATCGCTGCATCCAATTGATCCGGGGCCTCGATCATCTTGCCGGGGGGTACCGGAATTCCGGCCCGGCGGAAACACTCCTTGGCCTGGTATTCATGGACTTTCATGCACTGCCTCCTTTACCGTCTCCCCCACGGTGGGGCGTCAGATGTTCTGCTGGTGAATCTTGAAGTTGCCCGCTTCATCGCGGAAACGGATGTACAGCAGGCGTTTGCCGCGTACTCCGGAAAGGGGGAAACGATAGGATTCCGTGAGAGAGTCGTTTAGACCATCCTCCGGTGCCAGGGGAAACCACAACTTGCCGTCTACTGAATAGGCGACTTCCGCCACCGGGGAGGTGTCGTCTTTTACCCGCATCACCAGCACCCCGCTTTCCACTTTCACGGACTCCAGCACGGGCGCCGTGGAATCGATGGCAAACATCTCGGAAACATGGGTCGCGGACAAGGCCGTGTCAACGGGATTGGAAAGGCCGTCGTCCACCCTGAGGCGCAACTGGTAATCGCCGTCGCTGATCATGCGGGGATCAATGCGGAACTCCGTTTCCGTCACATGCTCCTGCAAGGGGATCCACTCCGAACCGCCCGCGCGCCGCAACTCCAGCGTGGCTTTCAGCTTGTCTCCATTGGGATCATCCGCTTTCCAGCGCACAAGCAGGTGGCCCGGTATCACATCCGCTTTTTTGTCTTTCTCATTTTTGGCGTCTTTCTTTGCCCGGGTGATCGTGAGTTCGCGGATGCGGGGCTTGAGGTTGTTCTGCAGGTAATAGGCGGTTAAACTGGACAGGCGCGGCGAACGTGCCAGGTTGGCGGAATTCAACGAAATCTTGAACTGGATGTTGCGGTAGCCGCTGGCATCAAGGCGGGCGTTATCCGGATCGGAAAAAGGCGGTGTCCAGTCAGTCCACGTATTGTCGGGAATGCGCGAGTTCCCCATGCGTGCAAACACCGCGGCTACGCCTCCCCGCTCATCGTTCTCCATGCGCCAGTAAATCCGGCCGAAACGCGAGGGAACAGCCAGGTCAAAGACCTGCGAAAGGTATTCCCCCTTGCCCGCGGTCGCATCTTCAATGCGCCAGATTCCCGCAGTGTTGTTGGTAATGGCCAACAATCCGTTTTTGTTGGCCGTCACGGCATACAACTGCGCCGCCGGAGCCTCCATGACCAGGGCGTAATCTCCGTCCGGAGATACCCGGTACATGCGCCCCGTATCACCGGTCCCCAGGTACAAGACCGACCCTTTTTCGTGGTAACACAAGTCGTAAATGCTTTCATTATTTGATTCCCAGATCTTTTCCACATCGCCGTTGCGGTTCAAACGGTAAAGCGCGCTCTTTTCTTCCGGGGGATTATTGCTTTTTGCCTTGGCGGCGGCCGGATCCGGGGTTTCCCCGTCAGCGGCTGCATTCGCGATCTTGGGCCGGGCCAGGCGCGTGGCGGCAAAATAGATGTTTCCGGACGTGTCTTCGCAGATGCCGCGCACTTCCTCAAAAGGGGAATCAAACATCACACGCACCTTGCGTCCCGAGATCCGGAACAACAGTCCGCGCTCGGCGCTGCCCGCATACACATCACCGTCTTTGGCGGCATACAGGCTGGTGATGTGGGTGTCGTCGGCATCAAACAACTTGACCGGTTCATCCTTGCCGGCTATGCGGTATACCGCCCCATGATTGCCCACGGCGCAGTAGACCTGGCCCCGGCTGTCGGCGGTCATGGCCCAAATGAACCGCTCGCGGGGAGTAAACAGCTTTTCCGCTTCACCTTTGCCTTTCAGGCGGTACACACTGCCGTTGGGAGAAGTGCCCACGTAGATATCATTGCCCACCGCCACCAGGCCGTACACATCCAGGTGTTCCGATTGAAAGATCTGTTCCGCCTTGCCGCCGCCCGCGGGCATGCGGAATACCCGGGCCCCGTGTCCCGTACCCAGCAGGATGTCGCCGTTCATCGCCGTGGCCACCGCCAGGTAGTACTCCTGGTCCGGGCCGTCCAACCGCTGGATGCGGGGACCGATAAACAGGCGCCCCCGGCTATCCACGGCGGTTCCCACCAGGGTGCCGGCCTGAAAAGCATCAAAGTCACCGATCACGATTTTCTTGGTCTGCCCGGCAT
>DSBM01000027.1 GCA_011049425.1 Candidatus Aminicenantes bacterium | reverse complement strand
CTACATCGTCAACTGTATTTGTCCTGGGCGGATTTGAAACTCGCCCCTCGCCTATTGCCCCTTGCCCATCGCCTCTTGCCTCATGCCGATCGCCCTTACCACTTTTTCTACTTCTTCCCTTTTAAACTTTTCAACTCTAAAGCAAACTCTCAGGCACAAACACGACATCATTGGGTTCGAGTTGAAAATCCTTCTGTTTGCCGCGCAGGATCTTTTTAACGTTGACCGTAATCTTTTTCTCTTCACCATCCACGGTGCGGGTGACGCTCACCGACCCCCTGCGCGCGCGCTGGGTAAAGCCCCCCGCCTGGGCGATTGCCTTCATCAACGTCATGCCCGTGCCGCGGCTCATCTGGATATTGCCGGGCTTCTCCACCTGGCCGAACACGAAAACGTCATATGTGCGCTCAATCGGCACATTTACGATATCGTTGTCCATGAGGGGAATGTTGAGTTTGGGATCACCCCGCAGCATCAGTCCGTCCAGGTCGATCGACAAGGACGCGGTCTTTCCGCCCGGGAAAGTGCGAATCACGATGATTTTTTCGCCCATGTCGCCGGTCAGGCCGCCGGCACGGCTGAGGAGCTGCATCAGGGTCATGGAACCCAGGAGTTTGTAATTGCCCGGGCTCTTTACCGCCCCCATTACCGAAACCATGCGGCTCTCGTATTCTTTGATAAACACCGTAACCTGGGCGTTCTTGAGGTAACTCTCCTCCAGCAGTTTGGCCAACTTTTCTTCCACGCCACGGCGCGTCAGCCCCTCCACATCAACCACTCCCAACAGGGGCAGGGCAATGGTGCCGTTTTCGGCCACCCGGGTGGTGATGTTCAGTTCGGGGACCTCGAACACCTTGATTTCCAGCAGGTCCTGGGGGCCGACCCTGTAATCATCTTCATCCTTTTGGGATATATCGCCGACCTGGGCCAAAAGGATCAACGAGAAAAATAGAATGACGCATATTGAGAGAACGGATTTAAAAGTCATGGGTAACGTAACCTCCGATAAAGTAATAACTGCGTTGCAGGTTTATGCGCTGGGAGTCCCACTCTTCACGGCGGAAACTCAAGCCGACACCCGTGGTGCCGGCCAGGCGGAAAACCACGCGGAATTCAATGTACTGGTTTTCATCGCGGAAACGCAAGGCGCCATCCGCCAATTGGCGATAGTCGTAGCGGCCGCGCAGGTAACTGAAACCCAGGCGCAAGTTCCGGGACATGTAGTAATCCAGAGCCGCTTTGGCGGTTTTCTGATTGTAATAGAATTCAGGGCTGATAAAGGAGAAGTAGTTGTCCAGATTGTAATCGATTCCCAGGCGCATGCGGCGCAGAAAACGGTACGCCACGTGACCCGAGCCGTACATAGTGCTGAACTCGGAGTAAGCGGGGTTGTCGGGAAAATAGCGCTTGTAGCCCAACGAAGCGTTGCCGGTCAGATGACCGATCTCCGGAAACCTAAGGTTCAGCGCGGTCAACAACGAGCGCCCGTCACGCTCAATGGAATAATCAAAATCGAAATCACTCAGTTCCGCCTGCAAAGACAGCAAGGTGGCCGTAAACAACGGCAGGTTGAGTTTCACTCCGGCGGTTTGTTCCGTACGGTTCAGGCGGATTTCCGGATCATAACGCGACATATATCCTTCATCGGAAAAATCCAGATTGGACAACCCAGCGTACACGGTCAAAAACAGGGCCGAATGGTTGCCGATATCCGCTTCCAGGCGCTGGGTGGTGTAGTTGTTGCGGACTTTGGCGGCAAACTCGTTAGTGGGCCGCCAACGCAGGCTGGCATAATCCACGCTGTACACCAGGTGGATTCCTCCCAACCAGGTGTACACCCGGGCGTTCAAACTGTGGTTCAAGGCACGTTCCGTGTCCACAGTGGAAAAATAAGAATAATAGGGATGGCCTTCCAGAACCAGCACAAACCGGCGGCCGATAACCGAAACCGCCTTGATGTTTACCCCGATATCCGCCATCCAGCCGGGTTGGGGATCGCTTGCATAGCGATACACATTGTCGGTGTAGCCGAGATTATCCAGGGTAATAGTGGGAAAAATCTGAAACGGACCCAATTGCCAGCGGCCGGGTTTCAAAGCGCTTTCCCGAGCCTTGAAGAAATCCGCCCCAAAAAGCGCTCTGTTGCCTGCCACGGCCAGCAGAATCAACATCCAAACGGAAAGTACAGGTTTAGCCTTGATACATACCATAATGGTTAAAAATTCCCAATGCCAACGGGTCCGCTTACGCGACCGCTTGGTTTCCTGCTTTTACAGAGTAGTGGGGCTGACCTCTTTCGGATCTTCTTCAATGATCAACTTGGTAATCACCGCGGTTCCTGAAAGAATCATGGCGATGCCGCAGGGGTTCTTCCACAGCATGGCCAGGGGCCGCTCCGGGGTCAGGTAAAACGAGCGGATCAAGCGCTTGCCGGCGGTGATCTTGACCAGGCTCAGGGTGGTGTAGACTTTGCCCGACTTGATGCGGACCGCCGCCACGTAACTGCCCGGCAACAGGCCGGATATCTGGTAAGCGCCGGTATCGCCCGTGGGTTCGGATTGAAACTCATCCCCGTTTTCATCAACAGGTTTGAGAATCACTTTGGCCTCTTTGATCGGCGACTCGCCGTCCCCATCATAAATGAATCCACCCACGCTGCCGAAGTTTTCCGCCTGGGCCGGTGCCATGGCGGGAAAAACCAGCAGAATGGCGACTATGATTATCGCGAAAGGCGTCAACTTGCTCATTGCCCTGATCTGGTTCATCCGTCCTCTCCTAACAATTCCTTTCCAATTGCATCATTATACCATTGAATCACAACAAAAACAGCAAACCGATTAAAACAAGTGAAATTCCGCAGGGCGTACAATT
>DSBM01000026.1 GCA_011049425.1 Candidatus Aminicenantes bacterium | reverse complement strand
GAAACCTTTCACATCTTTAAAAAAATGGTTTTATCTTACAGGGGATCATTATTAAAAAACCTAACAAACATATTTTTTGAAACTTTAGTGGTTGTTTTTGAGACAGCCTCCGAGGGGCCGCCCCTACTTTTCACTTTTATCTTTTCACTGGCTATCCGCCCTATTGCGCCGTCAGGCGCAAAATCTCTTTGATCATACCCAGGGCCTTTTCCATGTCTTTCACGTGGATATGCTCTTCGGTGGAGTGTTCCAGACGCGCGCCGATTCCCACCACGGCCATCTCGATGCCGTGGTTGTTGTAGATCGAGGCATCGGTGAACCCGGTGATAAAGGTCGTGGTGGCATCCACCCCCACGGTCTTGAGCGCCTTTTTGCTGATCTGCACGGTTTCGGAATCTTCGGGAATATCCACGGCGCGACATAGATTGTCGGTCTTGGTTTTTACCGTGGCGCCCGATTTTTCCACTTCTTCGCGGATGGTTTTCTCCATGCGCGTGGCCAGTTTCTCCGCCTTGTCATGGGTCAGGCTGCGGCATTCGGCCAGGAACTCCGCCTTGTCCGGTACGCCGTTGCGGATCATGCCGCCGCTGATGACTCCCACGTTGGCCGTGGTTTCCTTGTCCAGGCGTCCCAGGGGCAGGGCCGCGATGGCGCGGGCGGCCGCCTGGATGGCGTTGATGCCTTTCTCCGGCTCCATGCCCGCGTGAGCGGAGCGTCCCGCGACTTCCACATCCATGGCGTAATATGAAGGGCCGCCGATCACGATGGTGTCCAGGGTGTCGTTGTCCAGAAGGAATCCCTTGCGCGCAGTGATCAAAGAGAAGTCCATGTTCTTGACCCCGTGCAGCCCCACCTCCTCCTGGCGGCTGATGGCGATCTCCACGGGTGGGTGAATGTCGGCGGTGCGCAGGGCTTCGAGCATCTCGGCGATTCCCGCCTTGTCGTCCGCCCCCAGGATGGTGTTTCCCCGTGAACGGATCACCCCGTCTGTCAACTCCGGCTCGATGCCCACGCCCGGTTTGACCGTGTCCGCGTGGCAGGAGAGCAGGATGGGATCCTTGCCGCGACAACCCTTCTCCGGCAACCGCGCGATGAGGTTGCCGTAATTATCGATTTGCGCCTGGGCGCCCAGGGCTTCAAACTCTTTTTTCAGGTATTGGATAAACTCGGCCTCGTTTCCCGATTCACTGTCAATCTGCACCATTTCCATGAATTGGTCGATCATTCGTTGCGACATGAAATACCTCCCGGGGCGATAGTGTCAAAAGCCCCACCCAGAGGCTACTCTACGCGGGGGGGCTTGTCAACCGGACGGGCCCGCCGGGGATTTCCCGGCGGACCCTCACTTGGCATTCCGGGTTACTTCAGCAGGTACTCCTGGAAAAAGCGCACGATGGAATAGGTCATGAAATCGCGGTTGTCTTTCTTGCGGAACCCGTGCCCCTCGTTGGTGGCCACCTGGTACCAGACGGGTACGTCGTTTTTGCGCACGGTTTCCACGATCTGCTGGGCTTCCGAAGCCGGTACCCGCGGGTCCTGCTGGCCCTGGATCACGAACAGGGGAATGGTAATTTTATGCGCATTGGTGGTGGGAGAGATACTGTTGAGGAAATCACCGATTTCACGTTCATCCCCGTACTCCGCCCGGCGCAGGTCCCGCCGGTAGGCCGAAGTGTTTTTCAGGAAGGTGACGAAGTTGCTGATACCCACGATGTCCACGCCGGCGGCCAGGCGGTCGTTGTAATGGATCATGGAAGCCAACACCATGTACCCGCCGTAACTGCCGCCGTACACGGCCACGCGTTTCCGGTCCAACTCGGGACGGGTTTCAACCCAGTCCAGCAGGGCGCCGATATCCTTGACCGAGTCTTCGCGCTGTTTTGCGTTGTCCAGCAACAGGTAAGACTTGCCGTATCCGCTGGAACCGCGCACATTGGGCGCGATCACCGCGATGCGCAACTCGTTGATCAGGTAGTTGAATGTACCCTGGAACCGCGGCCGGTACTGGCCTTCGGGACCTCCATGAATGTCGATGACCACTGGAAAAGGCTTGCCTGCATCGCCCGGGGGACGATAGTAGAATGCGGGAATCATGCGCGGTTTTCCGTCCACCTGGTCAAAGGTGGGGTAATGGATGAGTTCCGGTTCGGCGAAAGAGGATACGTCCAGGCCGCCGGTATCGCTGCGGGTCCACTGCAACAGGCGCATGGTCTCCAGGTCGAGGTGAAAGGCTTCGTTGTTCATGCGCGAGTTGTTGAGGTTCAGGGCCAGGCGCTTGCCGGCGGAGTCAAATGTCAGCCCCCCCACCATGCCGGTGGGGATCACGTCCACCCGCGTATACTCCCAGGTAGCGGGATCCAGGAGGTAAAGCCGGGAAATGCCGTCCTCGTTGACAGTGAACGCCATTTGAGTCCCGTCCCGGGATTCGGCCATGCCTTCCACATCCCACTCGATACCGGAGGTTACGTCAAGGATGCGTCCGGTCTCGAGCTCCATGCGCACCAGGCGACGGAACTCCCCGCCCCGGTCCGTCATGCCGTACACCCATTTTCCATCGCGGGTGAATCCGCCCATGCCGAACACCTGGGGGACATCGCTCTCGGGAGTGATATCCTTGCTCTCTCCGGTTTCCGGGTTCACCACCATGGAGTTGACCTGGTTGGCGGAGATGTATTCCAACACCAGCAGCCGCCGGTCATCCGGGGACCAGCCCACCGGCATGTAGTAAGCGGGACGCCGCGCCTCGAATACCATTTTCTCTGTGTCCGGGTTGAGGGGATCCGTCACGTAGATATCAAAGAGCATGCCCGTACGGCGGTTGTTGACATACGCGATGCGGTCGCCCAAGTGATTGAACGATATACCCATGTGGCGGGATTTGCCGTCCGTGATCAGGGTGGATTCGCGAGTGTCCAGGTCCAGGCGGTGGTATTGGTATTTTTCGTCACCACCGCTGTCCTTGCTGAACAAGAGGAAACGCTTTTCCGCGTCCGGACAGACTTCCGCGTTGCCGACAGGTTCAGGGAAATCGGTCAATTGAACCAGCTCTCCATCAGGCTCGGCCAGGGCGCAGAGTTGCGTGGTGTTTCCCCGGCGCGTGGCCACCACCATGCCTTCGTTAACTGGCAACCAGTCCGCGAACGCCGTCGACTTGATGTCGGTGTAGCGCTTCATGTCCGCGGCGATGCTTGCCGGAATCGGGGGCACCCCGTCGTTTACGATGGTTTCGGGAACCGGAACCACCTCTTTCTCACCGCCCGAACAGGCAACGGCAAAAGCCAGCACCAAAAAGGCCGGGATTACGGCCATCAAACGAATTTTCTTTTTGCGAGTCAACATCATTTGCAACCCTCCTGTCTTTTCACTCCACGTATGATTACGCATTCCAGGCAAAAAAGATCTTTCACTCCTGCCGTTCACTTCACTTATTCCACGGTATCACGAAGGCCCACGCGGATATCCAGTACACGGCAGCCCCGGCCCCGTGCCAGCACCCGCAGGGGATTCATGTCCATTTCCCGGATTCGCGGACATTTCAGCATCAGCCGGGCACAGCGTTCCACGCACTCAACCAGGGCGTCGGTATCCGCCGGAGGCGCGCCACGGAACCCATCCAGCAGCCGCGCCGTCCGCACCTCCCCCAGCATGCCGCGGACTTCGTCCGGACTGACCGGGGCCAGGCGGTAGGCAACATCTTTAAAGACCTCAACATGAATGCCCCCGGCACCCAGCATGACCACCGGCCCCATGCGGGGTTCACGGCGGGCGCCCACGATCATCTCGTGTCCCGACGCGACCATCTCCATTACCAGCACGCCTTCGACCACCGTGCCGGGCGCGTGATTGCGGGCGGACGACACCAGGTCGGCAAAAGCGCCCCGAACCGCGGGTTCATCATTCAAATTCAGGACCACGCCCCCGGCGTCGGTTTTGTGAACAATATCCGCGGATACGATCTTCATCACCACGGGAAAGCCGATTTCTCTCGCGGCCGCGACCGCCTCCTGTTCGTTTCGCGCCAATGTGTGAGCGGGATAAGGAAATTCACAGGCACGCAATAACTCCAGGCCTTCGGGCTCCAGCAGGTGGCGGCGCCCCGCGGCCAACGCGCTGTCAATCAGCCGTTCAACCGTATCCAGGCCCATTTCGAAATCACGCGCCGCCGGCAACGGCGTGTTCAGCCAGTCGCGAAACCGCATCATCGCGCCCAGCGCGCTTATCGCGTCCTCGGCATACCGGTAATGGGGAACACCGCCCTCCCTCAGAATGCGGCGGTTTTCCGGCCCCTCCTCGTCTCCCATCAGGCTGGCCAGAACGGTCTTGTTGTGCTTGTGGGCCATCTCGACGATCGCGCCGGCCAGGCGGTCGTAATCCAGCGTGGCCGACGGCGTACACATGGCCACCACGGCGCCCACGTTTTCCTGTGCCATTACCCGGTCCATCACCCTGGCGAAACGCCTGTAATCGGCATCACCCACAATATCCACCGGGTTGCGCGAACTGCCCCAGGGAGGGATCAGGGCATCGATCTCCGGGCGTACTTCCGTGATATCGGCCAGGGGAATCTTCAGGCGGGCGCAGGCGTCGGTTGAGACAATGGCGGCGCCGCCGGCGTTGGATAGGATCACCGCCGCGGCTTTTTGCGGCAGAGGCTGCATGGAAAAGGCGGATGCGTAATCAAACAACTCGGAAAGCGTGTCCACGCGGATCGCACCCGATTGGGCCAGCAGGGCCTGCGCCACCTCGTCGGACCCCATCATGGCCCCGGTATGGGACATGGCCGCGCGCGCGCCCTCAACGCTGCGGCCGGCTTTCAGCACCAGCACCGGTTTTTTGCGTTCTCGCGTGATACGCCGGCAGGCCTGCATGAACGCCGCTCCGTCCGCGATGTCTTCCAGGTACATGACAATCACGTGCGAAGCCTCATGATCCGCCAGGATATCGAGGATCTCGGTCTCCCCCATCACCGCCTTGTTGCCCATGGAAAAAATGGCGGAAAAACCGATGCCCTGGGCGGCCGCGTTTTCCACCAGGGCGGCGCACACGGCTCCGCTCTGGGACACCAGGGCGATGTCTCCGCTGCGCGGGGTAAACTTCAGGAAAGTGGCGTTCAACATGATGCCCGGATCCAGGTTCATCACCCCCAGGCAATTGGGTCCCACCACCTGGATGTTGTGACGCCGGGCCACCGCGGTCATCTCTTTTTCCAGGCGGCGCCCCTCTTCGTTCACTTCGCCGAAACCGGAAGTAACCACGATGGCCCCGCGGATGCCCTTGCGCCCGCAGTCTTCCAGTACGTCGCACACCAGGTCGTTCTTGGTCACCACCACGGCCAGGTCCACGGGCTGCACGATATCCGAAACCGTGTCGACCGCGGGCAGGCCGAACACTTCGCGCCGCCCCGGGTTGACGGGAAACACGCTGCCGGTGAAATGTTGCACGATGTTGGATGTAATCGCCCGTCCCACACTGCCCTCGCGATCGGACGCGCCCACTACGGCTATGCTTCGGGGAGAAAGAAACACGGAGTCCGCCATATCTGCACCTCTACCTTTAAATTTTTCGGGCCCGAAAGCCCGTCCTCATTCGGGAACACCCTCCGATGCGGGAACCGCAGCGACAAAAATGTCAGTCTGGAACCGGCGAACAACGGCAGAATACCACAGCAGAAACAGAAACGCCAACCGCTTGCAATTAAAGACCCCGTTCCCCTGTCTCACGGGCACGGGCGCGGGTGCGTGCCGCATGGAGTCGTTCCGTAAAACCGCCTTCGCGCAGAAAGTCTTTTTCAAGCCGGGCCAAAAGTTGGTCCAGCAGGTAGTTTGCCTGGTGGACCAGGCAGATCATGGCATTGGCCGCGGTTTCGGGAGAACCTCTCTCAAAAAGGTCCTCATAGGACCGATAGGACCTATTGGACCTATACGCCCGGCGACGGACCGCCAGGGCGCGGGGGTCGTCCTTGTTCCATAAAGCCATGTTCCGCTGGCGCAGGAAGTCGTGGTAGTCCAGCAGCAGCTCCTCCAGGCTGGCACGCGCCACGCCCACCAGCTTCAATTCTGTTTTCTTTGACGTTCCCCGACGCCTGGCTGCCCTCGGCGATGTTCTGGCGGCCGCTGCGCGCGGCCTGGACCATCTGGTCGTTGGTACGGCTGCGCCGATCCAGGAAACGGCGGCAGAACACCACCGTGGCGTCATAGATAATTTCAGCGGTCTGGAAGGCTTTCAAGCCCGCATACCCCCCGTGGGACCGGATAATGTCGCCCATTCCTCCTCCCTGGGTGAATAAGACTGGGCTCGGCCAGTTTGTTTTCTTGCCCAGCCAGCTAAATCCTGCCAATCCAGGCTGCAGAGAAAAGAGCGGCAATTCTGCCGTCACCCCATATTTTCAGTAATGATCGTTGAAGAGTGTTGATATAATTGGATTTTTGGGGATTTATTTATGTAAAAGGGCTCCTTTAAATGTTATAATGGAATTGGTGAAAACCATTG
>DSBM01000025.1 GCA_011049425.1 Candidatus Aminicenantes bacterium | reverse complement strand
GGGCGACCGGCCGGTCGCCCCTACGCCTGTTACCTGATACCTCGTTCTCCCCTCGCCCTTCGCCCCTTGCCTCTTGCCTCTTGCCCGGTTCTCTTACCTTGTGAGTTTGCTTGCCTGAAGGTATAATGACAGTCATGCACAAGGTCCTGGTGGTGGAAGACAACCGCTCCATGCGGGAAATGCTGTTTACCGTCCTGTCCGAAAAGGGATACGAAGTCACCACCGCGGAGGACGCCGCCACCGCCCTTTTGCAATTGAAACGCACTTCTTTTGCCGTCATGGTATCCGACCTGCAGATGCCCGGCATGGACGGCCTGCAATTGGTGAAAAAAACCCGGCCCATGGGCATTCCCTGCATCATCCTGACGGCGTACGGGTCCATCGAGAAGGCCGTGGAAGCCATCAAGGCCGGGGCATTTGATTTCATCGCCAAACCGGTGGATCCGGAGTACCTGAATCTGATCATCACCAAGGCCCTGGAATCCACGCGTATCCTGCGGGAAAATATCGTTTTCCGCCAGGCCGAAGCCACGGCCAGCCGTTCCGCCGTGATCATCGGGCAGAGCCCGGAAATCCTGGCGGAAGCGGAAAAGCTCAAACAGGTGGCTCCCACTGATACTCCGGTGCTTTTGCTGGGAGAGAGCGGTACGGGCAAGGAGTTGTTCGCCCGCACCATCCACCGCCTGAGTCCCCGCCGGGAGAGCCCCTTCGTGGCCATCAACGCCGCGGCCATTCCCGAGCGCCTGCTCGAAAACGAGTTGTTCGGGCACGAAAAGGGATCCTATACCGACGCCTACACCCAGCAGGTCGGCAAGTTGGAACTGGCGCAGGGGGGCACGTTTTTCATGGACGAAATCGGGGACCTGCCCCTTCACCTGCAGGGGAAATTATTGCGTGTAATCGAAGAGAAGACCATCCATCGGCTGGGCAGCAACCGGGAGATCAAGCTCCAGCTGCGATTCGTGTTCGCCACCAACCGCGACCTGGAAGCCGAGGTGCAGGCGGGTCGCTTCCGCAAGGACCTGTTTTACCGCATCCACGTATTTCCCATCCACATCCCTCCCCTTCGGGACCGGGGGGAAGACGTGACCCTGCTGGCGGAGTATTTCGTGCGCCATTACTGCCGGGAAATGAACAAGCCCCGGCTGGAACTGGCCCCGGAAGCCGCGGCCAGGCTGCGCCGCTACAAGTGGCCGGGCAATGTGCGGGAGTTGCAGAACACGATTGAACGGGCCGTGATTATTTCACACGGTCCGCGCATCGAGGGAGCGGACATCGTGCTGCCCGACCGCGGCCTGGACCTGTTGGAGGATTTCAGCCTGGATGGCGGACTCAAACAGGTCAGCGCCCGCGCGGTCCGACTGGTGGAAAAGGCGCGGATTCAGGCGGAACTGGAGCGCACGGGATTCAACCGCCGACGCGCGGCCGATCAACTCGGGGTCAGCTACAAGACATTGCTGGAGAAAATTCGCGAATACAACATCCGCCCGGAGAACCATGGGTGATTTCCTGCGGCGCAAGTTCCTTTGCCTGCTGATCCACGGCATTGTCGGCACCTGCCGTACTGAAGTGTCCGGCCTGGAAGCCGTTGAAGCGGTCCGGCACCGGGGCGCGCCCGTGATCATCCTGTTCTGGCACCGCCATATTTTTGCCCTGATCCACCATTTCCGCAACAGCGGCGCTCGCCCCCTGATCTCGCAGTCAAAGGACGGTGAACTCGTGGCCGGCGTAGCCCGGGAATTCGGGCTCAAGCCCATCCGCGGCTCCTCTTCACGGGGAGGCGCCCCCGCTTTTTTATCCATGATGCGCAGCCTGCGCGAACCCGGAACCGAAGTGTTGATCACCGCCGACGGTCCCAGGGGCCCGGCCCGCGAAATGAAACCCGGCACCCTGGAACTCGCTCGTCGCAGCGGGGCCTGGCTGATTCCGGTCAGCTGGTACGCCAGGCCGTCACACATTTTCCAGCGTTCCTGGGACAGGTTCCTGCTGCCTTTGCCGTTCAGCCGCATCCGGCTTGCTTACGGTGCCCCCATCCACCCGGATTCACTGCCCGTCCGCAACGCGGAAGAGATGGTCCAGCGCCGCATGGATGAACTCGAAGAGAGCCTGCGCCGCGGACTCCATGGGGGGAACGACCCGGAGGAAACCATATGAAACGCATTCGTCGACTGGGAATTCTGACCGGCGGGGGTGATTGCCCCGGCCTCAACGCAGTGATCCGTGCCGTGGTCAAAACCGCTTTCACACGCTACAACGCCGAAGTCGTGGGCATCCGTGACGGCTTCCGCGGCCTGGTGGAGAATGACACCCGTCCGTTGGGCTTTGACGACGTCTCGGGGATCCTGCCCCGGGGCGGCACCATCCTGGGGACATCCAACCGCCACAATCCCTTTCAATATCCCGTACTGGACGCCGACGGCAACCGCACCGGTTTCTCGGACCGCTCCGCTGACGCCGCGGCGACGGTGGAACGCGAGAAGCTCGATTTGCTGGTGGCCATCGGCGGCGACGGCACCCAGACCCTGGCCAATAAAATGTACAAGCAGTACGGCATTCCCGTGGTCGGGGTGCCCAAGACGATTGACAACGATATCGGCGGTACGGACCTCACCTTCGGTTTCGACACCGCGGTTTCCATCGCCACCGAGGCGGTGGATCGCCTCCATTCCACCGCCGAATCCCACCACCGCATCATGGTTTTAGAGGTAATGGGACGTTATGCCGGCTGGATCGCCCTGGAAGCGGGCATCGCCGGCGGGGGCGACGTGATCCTCATTCCGGAAATCCCTTTTGACATGAACCTGGTGGCCCGCAAGATCCGTGACCGGGAAAAACGCGGCAAGCGTTTTTCCCTGATCGTGGTGGCCGAGGGCGCCAAACAGGTGGACGGCGAACTGGTCGTGGCCCGGAAAGTTCAGGACCCCAGCGACCCCATCCGCCTGGGCGGTATTTCACGCTTTGTGGGCGACACCATCGAGGACTTGACCGACATTGAATCCCGGTACACGATCCTGGGCCACGTGCAACGAGGCGGCAGCCCCACGGCATTCGACCGCCTGCTGGCCACCCGCTTCGGCTACCACGCCATGGAAACCGCGGTCGACGGCCTGTTCGGCCACATGGTGGGACTGCGGGGCACAAAGATCGTGGCCACCCCGATTGCGGAAGCCGTGGCCGTACCCCGGAAGGTTGCGCCCGACGGCGACATCGTCAAAACCGCCATGGCCCTGGGCACCGGGTTCGGATTCTGACCATGGAATTTCTGATCTTTGCCATCGGTTGCCTGGTCGTGGCCCTGTTCTTTCTGGTCAAACCCTGGTTTATTAAGCATAAACGCCAAAAAATCAGGCAACAACCCTTTCCGCAAAAATGGCTCGCTATCCTGCAAAAGCATTTCCCCCTGTACAGAGGTCTGCCCGCTGCGTTGCAGAAGGAGCTGCGGGAAAAGATTCAGGTTTTCCTGGCCGAGAAAAACTTCGTCGGACGCCAGGGCCAGGAAGTCACTGATGAAGTGCGCGTGCTGACGGCCGCCCAGGCCTGCCTGCTGCTGCTGAATCGCAAGACAAACTACTTTCCCAAACTCTCCACCATCTACATCTATCCCACCGCCTACATGGCCAGACGCGTCAGCCAGTCGGGCCACTTGGTCTCTGAATCCACCCAGACCAACCTGGGAGAATCATGGAGCAGCGGCGAACTGGTGCTGGCCTGGGACGCCGCGGTCCACGGGGCCAAAAACACCTATGACGGCCGCAACGTGGTCTTTCACGAGTTCGCCCACCAGTTGGACCAGGAGGACGGGGCCGCCGACGGCGCGCCCATCCTGGCGGAGTTTTCCGCTTACGCCTCCTGGGCGCGGGTGCTGGGCGAAGAGTACGAGCGCCTGATCCGCAAAAAGAAAAAACACCGCAAGACGGTGATGAACAAGTACGGGGCCACCAACCCCGCCGAATTCTTCGCCGTTGCCGGCGAGACCTTTTTTGAAAAACCGCGCCAGCTGGAAAAGCGCCACCCCGAACTCTACGCAGAACTCAAGTCCTACTACGCCACCGACCCCATCACCTGGTACGACCGCCTGCACGCTTCCAAGGGGGACGCCCAAGGAAGGGGGACGGTTCTAGGAAGGGGGACGGTTCTTGACAATTTGACAATTTCAGCTCTTCATCCGCATGCGACTGCGTTTGTACAACGTCCCCAGGCTGTTGATGCTAAGGTCTCCGAACATGTCCATTTGAGCAATCTCCCTGTAGGTCAGTCCCCCTTGTTCCTTCAACAATAGCAGCAACTCCGCGCGCAATCTTTTGTGCGCATGGGTGGACAGGTCCAGGTCGGTGATTCGCATGTCATGCATACGCTCAAACTCCTGGACCACCTTGGCCACTGGATCATGAAAGCCATCATCATGTCTTCGCATCTCCCGGTTCTGATCACCGCCCCGCTGCCTGCGATCAGCCTTCCGTTCCAGATCCGGGAGCACATCTCCCCCGCCGATGATTATGCCCAGTTCGGTTCGGACCGTGGGCAACTCATCAACGGGCATACGCCTTACAAAACCATTGAACTCATCCACGTTGCCGAACAGCTCCTCGACGAATCCTGCATCCACAATTTCGCTTTCATTCTGACTGAAATATGCACTGCCGCTGGACCACTTGCATTCCGCGAAATCCTTTACAAGTCGGGCACGCACAGGATTGTTCAGCACATAGCCGATGGTCAACATCAAGTAAGCGTCGTCTTGGATCAGCATGGATTTGAAACGGTCCTGGAACACGTAGCCCCGGCCCCCGTAGCGTTGCCGGAAATATCCGGCGTACTGACCATTCAGCTGCTTGAAAAACGCGGACATTTTGCCGTTGTTGTCCTGAAGGACCATGTGGTAGTGGGTATCCATCAGGCACCAGGCCAGTATCCGCAACCGGGTCAATTTTTGAATCTTCTTCAATATATCAACAAAGAAAATTCGATCCCCATCATCCCGAAACAGGACTCTCCCTTCGTACCCCCGGTTCATGGCATGATGAAACGCCCCCTGAAACGTCCGCCTCGGTAATCGCATAAACCAACCCTATCCCCAAATTGTCAAATTGTCAAGAACCGTCCCTCTTCCTCTTAAATGCAACTTGAATAACGGGCGGCTGGCTAGGCTTTGCCCGTGGGGGATTTTAACCCCCTGAATCGCGCCAGCTTGCTTGGCGCACTCAAGAACCGTCCCCCTTCCTTCCTGCCGTCACCCCATATTTTCAGTAATGATCGTTGAAGAGTGTTGATATAATTGGATTTTTGGGGATTTATTTATGTAAAAGGGCTCCTTTAAATGTTATAATGGAATTGGTGAAAACCATTG
>DSBM01000024.1 GCA_011049425.1 Candidatus Aminicenantes bacterium | reverse complement strand
GCTTACAGTGAAACGCTGTCAACGCGTTGCAGTATCAGCACGCTTTTTACCGGTTACCCTTTGCCCGTTACCGCGGTGTATGAGGCTTTTTCCAGCCTGCCCGACGAGTTGGAGACTCTAGCGGAGAAGTTCAGCCGTAAAGGGATTCTTACACAGGCAATCAACGGGATGGGCAATATCGCCGCGGACTTCAGATTTGACAGGGGGTTTGATCACTTTCATGAGTTGTACAAGGAGCCTGTTTTCCATCGCAAGTCGCAGGAATACCTTCCCCATGTTCTGCCGTGGCTGGAAAAAAACAGTCAGGAGCATTTTTTCCTATACCTGCATTTCAAGGAGCCTCACTCCGTTTACCGGCCGGTTCCGGAGTTTGAGGGGTTGTTCTCAAACGAATTCTCTGAACGAATCCCCCTGGAAGAATTTGTAAAAGCCCGGCAGGGGCGGAACCTGCCTCCCGCACAGGTCCGGTATGTCGCGGCATGTTACGATGAGACCCTGGCGAGCGCGGACTCTGTTTTCGCCCGGATTCATGAAAAACTTAAGGAATTGGACCTGCTGAAAAAATCGATTGTTCTCGTCATCGCCGATCACGGTGAGTATCTGGGCGAAAAAGGCGTCTTCGGCCATGGCATCAGTTTTCATGAACCGGGGATTCATATCCCGTTTGTGATGCATCTGCCGCGGAGCATTGCCGCCGATTTCCCCCGCCGGGTGCACTCTATGGTCAAGATGACGGATGTTTTCAAGACATTGTCGGACATTTATTCTCTGCCTTTGGACCGCTACCAGGGTCATGGCCGGAATTTTTTGCCCCTGCTTTTCGATCCCGCTGCCGGCATCAACGACCACGTATTCATTACCAAGCGAGGCACTCCGGGACATTGCGTGATTGACGGCCGGTACAAGTTGATCACTTTTGAAAACGGCGCCAGAGAACTTTATGACCTCAGCCGCGATCCCGGGGAAACACGGAATCTGTACACAGATAAGTGGATCCGGGCCGGATATCTCGAGCGCAAAATCATCACCTGGCTGGACCGGCAGCAGCAACTGCGGGATCGACTGATTTCCTCTGAACAGACGGATGATCCGGCGTCTCCAAAGATCCACGAAAAAACACTGGAAAATTTAAAGAGCCTGGGCTACCTCTGACAAACCGATCCACGTGAGACGGGTTGGTTCGAAGATGCAGTTCATGGCTATTGTTCGCCTTCACCTTTGCGCGTTTCTCTGATGCGGAATTTATCGGGATTGCGGCGTACCTCTTCACGCAGCCACTCCTCGGGGTAACCCACTTCCCCGGGACGGCCGTTTTCATCCTTGATGTAGCCGTCGTTGTATTTGGTTACCAGGTGGTCGGCCAGGTCCCACCAGTCCTGTACCGCCATCTCGGCGTTTGAAACACACCAGCGGGTCAGGAAAGAGGCCACCTGTTGCGGGTTTGATTTCATCAGGTCGATGGCCGTGCGCTCAATGGCCGGTTGCAGGGCGAATTCGAGATTTTCGATGCGTTCCTGTACGGCCTGGATGTCCTTGATCATGTAACTGTAGCGCAGATTGGCGTAGTTGGCCACGAAGTTAAACGCCCACCAGGCGGAATCGCGCGTGAACTGCTGCAACGAACCCCGGGTGTAGGAGGGGGGGAGATCGGTAATGGATGTGTAGAAGGGAACAAAAACGCAGGTGTAGGGGTTATCCATGGCATACCAGAACACACCGCCCACTTCGTCGGGCACGTCACGCCGCGATTGCAAAGCAAACACGAAACCGGCCTGCTGGGTGGCGATGGGGCGTTCCCAGCCGCAGGTTTTGCCGACCACTTTCCAGGTCATGGGGCGCCAGCGGTCCGGAGCGTTGAAAGGCCCGGCGGAAAGGTTTCCGGCATGGGCCTGATGCGAGTAATACGCAAACCGGTGGGGATGGGTTTACGGGGAGGAGGGCCTCCCCGTATCCAATGGCTTGGCCTGATTATTCAGAAGAGCTGTGGACCTTGGTCTGGCTGGAATAGAAAGTGTCCGAGCTGCTGCTTGAACCGGGGCGGTTGAAAGTCAGGGTACCCGTGCTGCTGCAGTTGTGGACACGTTGACTGATGCGGGTGCAATCGCTTTCCGTGTCCAGGGCAAGGGTATCCGTACCGGATACACCTGGTGATCCGGGATCCGCCTTTCCGGATTCCCATGTGTAGGACTGGATGGTGATCACCCATTCGCTGCAGAGCAGCTTGTAGTTGGTTCCGGGGGTACGGTACTTCACGTAATCCCAGTTGAGGTAATCCTGTTGGATGTTGACGGAGTTGGTGGTAATAGTTTTTGTCACCGCAATGGTTTTGTCTGTTATGGCGTCGCTGCATGTCGAGTTTTCATTCGGATCGCCGGCGAAAGAGAACAATTCGTTGTGTTGAACGTCACCATCAAGCAGCAGTTTGCGGCGTCCCTTTGAGTTCAGTCCCTTGTAGGTGACCTCCAACCGGAAAGTAATTGAGGTGTATTCTCCTTTCTCTTCTTCTTTGTCATCGCCTTTGAGTGGAGAGTTTTTGTTGATGAAAAGGTACCAGACAATTCCTCCCAGAGCGGCAAGTCCAAGCAGGGTTCCCAGAAACCTTCCGCCGCGCTTTTTCCTGTTTCCGGCGACAGCCAGCACGCCCCCTTTGCAGTGTTTTTTGTAGAAGCGGTACTTGGATAACTCCAGCCATGAAACTGAATGGCCCGGACCCAGCAACTCTTTGGCGCGACAGAACCACTGGATGGATTGATTTTTGTTTTTCAGTTTTTCATGCACGGCGCCCATCAACAGGCTGACCCGGCCCTGCAATTTCCTGTCTGCTCCGGTGGATTGCATCTCCAGCGCCCGGGGTTTGAGTGTCTCCAGAGCCTGATCGTAATCTTCCGCCAGGAACAGCACCAGGGCGTGGCGGAAAGAGATGGCCACAGTTTGAACCGGGTCGCAGGCGGCATTGTAGTTAAAGAAGTTTTCCTGCTTGAGTTCATCCAGGGGAATGCGGTCGCCCAGAAATGTGCGTGCCAGGCAGAAGTGTTGGATTGACTCCTCGTTGCGGTCCGTTTTTTCCGCAATCGCGCCCATGAGCAGGTGGACATTGCCCTGAAACGATTCCCGCGTCTGTTCCGGGTCCCATGAAGCCATGATTTCAAGTAATGCCGTGCGGGCGTTTTCCCACTCCCCGTTTTTCCAGGCCCGGCGTGCCTGTTCAAAACGCTGCTCCATCAGGTCGGGCTGTGCGGCGGCAAGGGTCCCCGCCGGAACAGCCATCATCACCACCAGGATCATTGAGATCCAGCGGCAGACAGCCATCTGCTTGAGTTGCCTCATTTTTCTGTTGCCTCCCCCGGGTCTCGGTTCGAGCGGCGAAACCCGGATTCCAAAAAAAAAACAATTTACCGCAAATCCACATCAATGTGCAATAGCAAAAATTCTAATTGAACGAACGGCGGCCGGCCGGTTTATTTTGCGCCGGGAAAGAGTGCGGGGGTGGATTGGGGGTATGGTTCCGATCGGTTACCGTCGCCGGCGGATCACCACGAAAGAGACATCATCTTCCCGTGAAATACCTTTGCTCATGACACATTCGGTAAGGGCGGTCACAACAGTGTCCGCGGCGGCATCGGGCATGGTTCTAAAAATCCCGGCGAATGCTTCGGGAAACAAAGCGTTTCCCCGCGCGTCAATCAGGTCGGTCAAACCGTCGGTGTAGAGCAACAGGATATCTCCGGGTCCCATGAGGCGCAGTTCGCTGACGCGGTATCCATCCTTGAAACCCAATGGGCTGGACGCGGCCCCGGTGTCGATCTCTTCGCGCCGCGGCATCAGGCCGATGGGCGGATAAGTGCTGATGGCGCTTTGGGGGATATCCATGAAGCGGCTGAAATGACGGGAAAAGGTTATCGGCGGGGGATGGCCGGCAGAGATAAAGCGGAACGTGCCGTCAGTATGAATTTCTCCGTAGATCATGGTCAGGAAATCTCCGATGCTGGAGGAGTTGTAAAAGCGGGTGTTGATGATCTCAAAGAGGTTCGGCGTGATTTCTCCGAAGATCTTTAACTCGTAGAGTGCACCCGTCAGAAAAGCCTGGTGGAGCATGCCCACCACAAAAGCGTCCGATATGTCGTGTCCGCGTACGTCCGCCACAAGAACTCCGGCTTTATGACGATTGGTTTCCAGGCGTTGACACCACTCCTTGCGGCGGTGATGTAGAAAGGCGTTCAATCCCGATTGTTCCAAGGAGGAGAGGTTGGGCTGATCCGCTTCCTTTTTCCACCATTCCTCTTTCTCACGCGTCAAGGTATCCAGGTCGTAGCGATGGTTGAAGTCGATGTAGATGATGTGATCGCCGCCCACCGCCCCTGCTCTCGGCAAGGTGACTCCGGCCACTTCGATCTCATCCAGGTGCGGGATCTCACCGGGGTCGGGTTTGATGTGGAGCAGACGTTCCGTAATGCTTTCGGTCAGGGCGTCAAGTCGGGGTTTCTTGGTCGGGTGCATGCTTGCTCCTGCAGGCGTGATCATTCCAGATGCATCCAGTTTACATCCGGATGCGGATTTCGTAAAGGGGATGGGGGGACTTGTACCTGCGGCCGGGTTGCGGTACCATTCGTCATTACCTGTCGATCGGCTATCAGGAGGCGGAATGGCGGAACAGACGTACGGTGCGGTGGTCATCGGCGGCGGCATTGTGGGTACGGCCACGGCCATGGCGTTGAGTGGGAAAGTCCGGGGCGGGGTTGTGGTACTGGAGAAAGAAGATCGCCTGGCGGCCCACCAGACCGGGAACAACAGCGGCGTGATTCATTCCGGATTGTATTATCGTCCCGGGTCGCTGAAAGCGCGGAACTGTACGCAAGGGCGGGAAGCGCTTTACCGCTTCTGCGCGGAAAACAGCATCCCCCATCAACGCTGCGGCAAGCTGGTGGTGGCGACCCGTGAGGCCGAGATTCCGGGTTTGGAAAGGCTGGCGGAACGCGGAGAAGCCAACGGCCTGACGGATATGCGGCGTCTGCGGGGACCGGATGAACTGCGGGCATACGAGCCCCACGTGCACGGCCTGGCGGGATTGTGGGTGCCACAGACTGGGATCGTGGATTACCACGCGGTTACCGCCGCTTTTGCGGAACGCATACGCGAAAACGAGGGTGAAATCCGGATGGGAGCGCGGTTCATCTCCCGGAAAACAGATGGGGATACCCAGGTATTGGAAACCACGTCCGGAACCATCCGCTGCCGGATGCTGGTCAACTGTGCCGGACTGCAGTCCGACCGGGTGGCCCGGGCCTGCGGGGTGAATCCGGGACTGAAGATCATTCCCTTCCGCGGCGAATATTACGTGCTGCGGCCCGAACGGGAATCCCTGGTCAACGGCCTGATTTACCCGGTTCCGGACCCCAAATTCCCTTTCCTGGGCGTGCATTTTACCCGCATGATCGGCGGCGGCGTGGAGGCGGGTCCCAATGCCGTGCCGGCCTTCCGGCGGGAAGGTTATCGCAAGCTGGACATTTCGCTGCGGGATATGGCTGAAACCTTTCTTTACCGCGGATTTATGCGCATGGGCGTGCGTCACTTCGGCATGGGAGTGGGTGAGATGGTGCGTTCATGGATCAAGCCGGCTTTTGTGGCTTCTCTGCGATGCCTGATTCCAGAGATTTCCGGATCTGATGTCCAGCGTGGAGGCGCCGGTGTGCGTGCCCAGGCACTGGAACCGGACGGAACCCTGGTGGATGATTTCCGCATCGTGGAAGCCCCGGGGATGGTGCATGTGCTCAACGCGCCCTCGCCCGCGGCCACGGCCGCCATCACCATCGGCGAAACCATTGCCGCGAGGGTGATGGAACAGATAAAGTTGAAAAGTTGAAAGAAGAAGGTGACAGGAGACAGGTGACGGGGAGGCAGGGCTTTGGCCCATCAGACTCTGAATAAAGAATTAAGGAAGAAAGAAAAAAAAAGCACTCACCTGGCCTCTTACTCTTCTCCATTGCAGTACTTGTAGAAGGTAGAAAATGCAAATTCAAATTCGAAGCACGAAATCCGAAATCCGAAACAAATCCCAAATCCCAATGTCTAAAATTCAAAACAAAAGCTTCCGATCCCTGATTCCTTCCCCTCGCCTATGGCCTCTGGCCCATCGCCAATAGCCACTGGCCATCGGCCTGCTGGTACTCGTAGAAGGTAGAAAGGTAGGAGTCCTCGGGAGTATAGGTAGGAAAAACAAAAGCTTTTTGGCTTTTTGTTTTCACTTTTTACTTTCGACTCAGTCTCCCTCGCCCTTAGCCGGTTTTACTTTTCACTTTCCCCTTTTGTCTGTATTTGCAGCAACCCTGCTGAGGCGTTAAGATAAACGCAGGGAATGCACCTGCAAGGAGGCGGCAATGATGAAATATCCCATACCCATGGTGCCGGACCCGGTTTCGGTGCACGAATCAGTTCCTGCGGCCGCGGTGTAGACAGGGAGGATACAAATGCGATTGAATCTGAATGGTCAAGTTGTGCTGGTTACCGGTGCTTCGCGGGGCATCGGCCGGGCCGTGGCGGAAGCCATGGCCGCCGCCGGGGCCGGGGTGGGGCTGCATTGCAGTCGTGAACGCCGGGAGGTGGTGGAACTGGCGCGTTCTCTGGGCAACGGGGCCGGGGTGTTTGCCGCGGACCTGTCCCGGCCGGAAGCTCCCGCAAAGTTGT
>DSBM01000023.1 GCA_011049425.1 Candidatus Aminicenantes bacterium | reverse complement strand
GGTCAAAGAGATTCCCGCCGAACTTTTCCAACCGGACACCGCTTACGTGTTCTTTTCCCATACCATCAAGGGTCAGCCCTACAACATGGACATGCTGCGGCGCATGATGGAGGTGGGGGCGCATCTCATCGACTACGAGCGTTTCCTGGACGACAACGGCCGCCGACTGATCTTTTTCGGCCGGTACGCCGGGTTGGCGGGAATGGTCGAGACCCTGCACGCCTACGGGCAAAAACTGAAGCTCCAGGGTTACGACACCCCCCTGGCGCGCATCCTGCCGGCCTGGAAGTACGTTTCCCTGGATGAAGCCCGGGCCGCGGTAAAAGCCGTGGGGGATGAGATCGACGCCAACGGCATGCCCATGGAGATCGTGCCCCAGGTAATGGGTTTTTCCGGTTACGGCAATGTGAGCCGGGGCGCGCAGGAGATCTTTGACCTGCTGCCGCACAAAGTCATCTCGGCCGACATCATGGACGTGATGTACGAAAACTTTGCCGACGACAACTTCAACTTCTACAAGGTGGTGTTTCACGAAGACGACATGGTGCGCCGCAAAAGTGACGGCGGTTTTGAACTCCAGGAGTATTACAACCACCCCGACCGCTACGAATCGATCTTCAACCGCTACCTGCCGCGCCTGAACGTATTGGTGAATTGCATCTACTGGACGGAGGCGTATCCGCGCCTGGTGACCCGGGAATTCCTGCGCAACGCCGCCGCGCTGCGCTCCAACCCCACTTTGCAGGTGATCGGCGACATCTCCTGTGATATTGAAGGTTCCATCGAGATCTGCCGCGAAGCCACCATGCCGGACGCCCCCTGCTACACCTATATGCCGGCCCAAGACCGGTTCGAGGACGGCGTACAGCGCCTGGGCGTGACGGTCATGGCCGTGGACAACCTGCCCTGCGAGTTTCCCGGCGAGGCTTCGCAGGACTTCTCCGATGTGTTGAAAGAGTACGTCATGCCCATATTGGAGAGCGATTTTTCCCGTCCCATCGAAAAGATGGACCTGGACCCGGTGGTACGCCGCGCCTTGATCCTTCACGGCGGCCGCCTGACCGAACCCTATGTTTACATGCAGGATTTCCTGTCATAAATTCAACTTGATAAGAGGAGAGCGCGACATGAAAAAAAACATATTGGTGTTGGGAGCCGGACTGGTGAGCCGACCCGGAGTCCGTTACCTGCTGGATCAGCAGGAGTTGAACGTTACCGTGGCGTCGCGTACCGTATCCAAGGCCGAAGCCCTGGTGGCCGGCTATGCCAACGGCCGCGCGCTGCAACTGGACGTGGAAAACGAAACCGCCCTGGCCAACCTGATCGCGCAATACGACATCGTGATCAGCCTGTTGCCCTGGATCCACCACGTCAAAGTGGCCAACCTGTGCCTGGAGTACGGCCGCGATATGGCCACCACCTCTTACGTGAGCGAAGGCATGCAGGCCATGGACCAGGCGGTGCGGGACCGGGGGTTGTTGTTTCTCAACGAGATCGGCGTGGATCCCGGAATCGATCACATGTCGGCTATGCAGATCATCGATGATGTCCATGCCGGGGGCGGACGCGTCGTGGATTTCTACTCCGTGACCGGCGGCCTGCCCGCCCCGGAAGACAACGACAATCCCTTCGGCTACAAATTCTCCTGGAGCCCGCGCGGGGTCATCCTGGCTTCACGCAACTCCGCCCGTTACCTGGAACACGGCAAACTGGTGGACGTGGAGGGCAAAAACCTCTTTTTAGACCGCCGCGCGGACGAGGTGGAAGGAATCGGCGAACTGGTAATCTATCCCAACCGCGATTCGATGCCCTACCGGGACATCTACGGCATCCCAGAGGCGCAGACCGTGATGCGCGGCACCTATCGTTATCCCGGCTGGTGCGAAACCATGAAGGCCATGGTGGACCTGGGGCTGATCGACGACACGCCGCGGGAAAGCTTGAAAAACGCCACGCTCCGGGACCTGATGGCGGAACTGACCAACGCCGCCCCCGGGCAAGACCCCAGGCCGGCGGCCGCTCAGAAGCTGGGCATATCCCGGGATGACGCGGTATTGGACAACATGGAATGGCTGGGGCTGTTCTCATCCGAGCCGGTGGGTGACATTCCCAATCCGCTGGACATCCTGTCCCAACGCATGCAGCAGAAGATGCCCTACGCCCCGGGCGAGCGTGACATGATCGTCATGCGCCACACCTTCGTGGTGGAAAACGCCGCCGGGGAACGTGAAAAAATAACCTCCACTCTGGTTGATTACGGCGAACCGAACGGTGATACTTCCATGGCGCGTACCGTGAGCCTGCCTCTGGCTGTCGGGGTTTCGCTCATGGCCCGCGGCAAGATCGACCAGGTCGGCGTGGTGCGCCCCGTATCCGCCGCGGTGTACGAGCCGGTGATGAACGAACTCGGCCGCCTGGGAATCCGCATGCAGGAGTCCAGGCGGAAAATCTGAACCCGTGACCGGCCTGGGACGCCGCGGTGAAGAGGCCGCGGCCCGCTACCTGGAGCGCCGGGGGTACCGCCTGCTGGAGCGTAACCTGCGCCTGGCCGGTGTGGAAGTGGACCTGGTGGCGGAAAAAGGTGACTGGATTTGCTTTGTGGAAGTCAAGAGCCGCCGCCGCAGTCATCAGGGTGACCCCATGGAGTTCGTGGACCCGCGCAAGCAGGCGCGCCTGATCCGGGCCGCGCGGGTTTTCTGCTCCGGCCGCAGCCGGTGGAACCGCCCCGTGCGTTTTGACGTGATATCAGTGTTGGAAACCGAATCCGGGCTGAAGATCAACCACCTGCCCGATGCCTTTGTGGAGGAATAGATGCCGGAACTGCGACAGGATCTGTTGAGCGGCGACTGGGTGATTTTCGCGCCGGAACGGGGCGACCGCCCCGATCACCTGGACCGCACCCGCCCCGAAGAAACCGACCCTGCTCATTGTCCGTTCTGTCCGGAACACGAGCACTTGACGCCCCCCGCCATCCTGGCCTGGGACGAACATAAAAAAGGCGTGA
This sequence comes from Candidatus Aminicenantes bacterium, assembly GCA_011049425.1. NCBI lineage: Bacteria > Candidatus Aminicenantota > Candidatus Aminicenantota bacterium. The sequence continues at coordinate 2,755 of DSBM01000023.1, read as the reverse complement.
TCGGCTCAGACTGGGCCGTGCGCGTGTTTGCCAACCTCTACCCCGCCTTGCGGGTGGAGGGGAAGGTGGACGCACGTCCCGACGGTTTTTATGATTGCATGAACGGCGTAGGCGCCCATGAGATCGTGGTGCTTTCTCCCCGGCACGGCGCCAGGCCGTCCGCGTTGCCTCCCGCCCAATGGCGGCTGGTGCTGGACGCCTTCCAGGCCCGCATCCACGATCTGCGCGGAGACATGCGCATGCGTCATATCCAGGTGTTTTTGAATCACGGTGACCGGGGCGGCGCCACCCAGCCCCATGCCCACGCGCAACTCCTGGCCCTGCCGGTCGTGCCCCCGCGTGTACAGCAGCGGGCGCAGCGCATGCATGACCACTTCACCCGCCGCGGTCGCTGCATGTTGTGTGATATCCGCGCCGTGGAACAAAAAGAGAAAGAGCGGATCTTTCTGGACACGGCCCTCATCACGGGATTTGTGCCCTATGCCGCGGTGCAGCCCTTTGCCATGTGGCTGATCCCCGCGACCCACCTGGCCCGGTTCGAGGATGCCGAAAGCGTTGACCTGGACGCCATGGCCGCGGCCCTCCACGAGGCGCTTGTCCGCATGGACCGCCTGCTGGAGCGACCGGATTTTCAGATGGTGATTCACTCAGCTCCTTTCCACGGCGACGGCGCCCCCTGGCGCCACTGGTTCATTGAAATCCTGCCCGTGCTTTCCGGAACCGGCGGATTCGAACACGCCACCGCATGCCGCATCAACACCGTGCTTCCCGAAGAAGCCGCCGCCGCCCTGGCAGACGGCTGAGCATACACAGACGGCTGAGCATATTGCATCCAACCCCGTTCCGGAGTATAATATCGCACTCCATGCCGGTGTAGCTCAGCTGGTAGAGCATTTGATTCGTAATCAAAAGGTCGACGGTTCGAGTCCGTCCACCGGCTTTCCCAATATCCCAATTATCATTACAATATCCCCGACGGGAGGGGTTTATCTCTGGCCGAGATCAAAGTGTCGCGTGCCCAAAGTGTGCCCAGAGCGGGGTCCGGAAAAGAATGGAGAGCGGCACAAGAAGCAGGATTTGAGTGTGCCCAAAACGTGCCCAGGGGCCACTCAGGCCTTGAAGCGATCCATTACCGCCATAACCCGGCGCAAGTCATCCATATCGGAATTGACATAGATTTGAGTGGTGGACCAGTCGGCGTGACGGAGTAAGGCCTGAACCAGGTGGAGGGGGACGCCGGCGTCTGCCAGGTATGAGGCCACTGAGTGGCGGATCTGGTACAGGGTGGATCCTTCCGGAAGTTTAAGATCGGTCCGGAGGCGGATCCAGATTTTCCGGAACGTATTGGTGGACCTTTGCCCCAGGTGCAGAACGTAGAAGGATTCCCGGGGGAGTTTCTGCAGGAAGTCCCACACCCACGGAAGCATGGGGATCACTTCCAGGTCCTGGCCGGACTTGGGCCGGTGAATCTCGATTTGCTGAGGGGTTATGTGATCCCAGCGGAGATTGAGGATTTCCCCTGGTCTCATGCCCGTGTTGACTGCAAGGTAGATATAAGGATGAAAAGCGCGGCGGGAAAGGGAGCCTCCAGAGGCGGATATATTGCGGGCATATTCAAGAATTTGAGAGAGTTGAGCAGGGGAATAGGATTTTCTCCGGGTGCGAACCTGTTTGATCAGGCCGCGGCCCGCGAACGGGTTGTCGCCAGAATAAATCTTGTCAGCCAAAGCCAGGTTGATCGCCGCCTTTGCTACGGCGATATGGTGATTGACTGTTCTCTGAGAGTAGTTTCGGTCCTTTTTCATCCAGGATGTAAATTCAAGGACGGAGGATCGGTCTATGTTCCGGATCTCCACGTTATCCGGGAACCATTCCAGGATGCGGCGGAAGCAGGTCCGGTCCGGGCCCAGGGATGAAGCGGTTCGAGTCTTTTCTCCATGAAACAGGTAACGGTCGATGGCCTCCCGAAGTTGAAGGTCCGGGCGGGATCCGCCGGCAACCATGCGACTGATCCGCTTGTAGATCGCGGCCGCCCGACTGTGGGCCTCTTCAGCGTTGCCGGTCTTTAAGGATCTCCGGAATCTCTGGATCCCCGGCAGTCTGAAATCTACGAAATAGGTATCTCCCCGTTTGCGGACGCGATATCCCGTTTTTGATGCCATGGTCTACTCCATATATGAACTTAGGGGCTGGCTATGTCAAATAGTGGCCCAGTGAGGAATGAAACAGGTTTATCGCCAGGATGGGGGACAGTGGATCGCTCGGTTATCAGTTGTATGGATGGGATCAGGAAATCTGAATCTTAAGCAGTGATCCAGTCGAAGTTTGAAAGATGTATTACATGCCTTCTGAAGGGCTTTTGCTCTTTGCCCAACAGGAACTACTACGCCAAATTCTTTCTGAGGGAAGCATTGCTGGACGGCCCTTATAGCAGGAAGCAGATCGCTGTCTCCAGATATTATATATGCCTTGTCATATTGATTTTCATAAGCCAGTTGGAAAATCCGAATTGCGATGTTTACATCGGTTTTCTTTTCTTCATGGGTTTTATAAAATTGATGGCATTCATGGCATTTTTTACTTACTTCTTGGAACCGTCCGAGTACTACTAAAATTCCTGTTGAACGCAAGGCTCTGAGATAGACTTCAAGACGCTGTACATTCCCAGGGTTCCTGCCGTCACCCCATATTTTCAGTAATGATCGTTGAAGAGTGTTGATATAATTGGATTTTTGGGGATTTATTTATGTAAAAG
>DSBM01000022.1 GCA_011049425.1 Candidatus Aminicenantes bacterium | reverse complement strand
CCCTACGGCGAAGACATGCTCTTTGCCAAGCGTCTGGTCCTGGGAGGCCATCGCGTGGCCCTGGCCGCAAACGCGCGCTTCGTCCACTGGCACAAGGTGAGTTTCACCTACATGATGAAGCGCATGTGCATTGACCAGTACCTGAGCATTCCCGAGTTCGGCATTTACTACGTACGTCGCAAGCTGGGCGTGATCAAGGCCGTCAGCGTGCGCGCATTGCACCGCACCTGGATCGCTTTTTTCAAGGTGAAAATGCCCTTTTGGCGCAAGTTCTACTGGAGCGCCTACAATTTCAAGATCCTGTGCGCGGATTTTAGCGGCAAGTACATCGGGGTATTGAACGAGGATTCAGCGCGGGGATTTTCACCCATCAACCGCCGCCTGCTGCGCCTGCAGAAAAAGATCGTGCGGGGAATTGAATCCCGCAGCATTCTGCGCTACTGACCGTCCGCCTGCAAACCGATGCGCCTGCCGGCGTCGAAAGCGACATCGTTGATCCGGCGCGCGGCATCCGAGGCGGTAACCTTTGACAAGGCAAGGCGCCAGGCGGCTTCGGGAATGTGGTTCAAGGGCGCCAGGGTGGACAGCAGTCCCAGTACCACCACGTTGGCGCTGCGTCCCGTCTCATCCCCCGATTGCCGGGCTGCCTCATGCGCGTCCAGTTCTACCACACGATATTGGTTTAGCGCGGCGCGGATGGCATCGAAGCCGGGATAATCTTGCGGCTTCATTCCCGGGGGCACCACGCGGAAATGATTCAGCACCACGGTTCCGCCCGGTTTCAACAAGCCCAGGAAACCGGGGCGCAATACCTCGCCGGTTTCCATTGCCGCCAGCACATCCACGGTGCCGGGCGCGGGGACGGGAGAGTGCACGTCACCGCAGGCAAAAGTCGAGATCACCGCTCCGCCCAACTGCGCCATGCCGTGGGTATCACCCTTGACCACGCGGGTATGCGCGTAGGGCGTTTCCATGGCCAGTTGCGACAGGACACGCCCGAAAAAGAGATTGCCCTGGCCGCCCACGCCGCGCACGGCCACACGCATGGAACGAGGCAGGTCGGCGGGGTCGATCTTTGGTTTCGCCGGCGGTTGGGATTCCCGCTTTTGCGCTGTGGAAACCGGTTGCGATTCTTCTTCGCGGATCATCTCGATGGCACCGAAGGGGCAGCGCTGCATGCATACCGGGTTTGAGCCTCCGCAATTGGTGCACAAGGCGGTAAAATGCGGAACCTTGTTTGCCGCCAGCTCAATGCCGGGGCAGATATCGCATTGTCCGCAACGGCGGCACTTGTCTGCATTGATGCGCACGCGACGGCGGCGGGAATCCCGGGACACCTGTTGCACACAGGCCCCTTCCAGGATCAGGCAGGAAAAGTCCCCCTTCCCGGCACGCGCCAAGGCCCGCTTCAGGGCATCCGCCACACCGTTGAGGTCGTAAGCGTCAACGGCTTCGGTGTTGGGGGTTTCCACAGACACCGCCGCGCGCAAAGAGAAAGGGACCCTGCTGCCGGCCAGGTTCACGCCGCTGCTGGGCGCGGGCTGTCCGCCGGTCATGGCGGTGATGCGGTTGTCCAGGATCACCTTGACGCCCGGGGTGTTGCGAAAGACGGCGTTGCGGGTGGAGTCCAGCCCCGAGTGGCATTCGCAGGAATCTCCCAACACGCTGATGAATCGCGCGGCCTGTTCCGGCCGCGACAACGCCATGCCCTGGCGCATGGAATCCGACGCGCCCATGCACATGCAGGTGTCAATTGCATTCATGAAATAGAGCAGGGTCGAACACCCGATATCCCCGAAAACCGCGGTCAAACGACCCTTTTTGCGCGCTTCCGCCACGGCCAGGCCGAAAGCTCGATATGGGCATCCGGGACAGATGCCGGGCGGACGGGGAAGCGGGCGTACAGCCACGTCCGGTTGCGCGGGCCTCGACTCGACATGGCCCCGTTCGGCCAGGAAAGACAGGATGTCACCCGGAGTCCATTGGGTTCGCGCGGAATGGGCCGGCTTGCCCGACACATCGATTCCCGCCAGGCGGCAGCGCTCTTCCACCCAGCGGTCCCCGTCTTCGAACACGTAGAGGGGGCCCTTGATATCCGCAACAAAGCGGGTTACTGCCTGCCGCGGAAACGGAACGGTTCCCGCCAGGAACAATCGCGCGGGTGCCAGGCCGCTGACGGCCAGCGCCTCCCGCACCTGCAGGCTGCTTTCACCCGAAGCCAGGATGCCCCAGGATGGATCCCCGGATTCAAATTGCACCAGGGGTTCGCGGTTAAACAACGCCTCGACCGCCGGCATGCGTTCGCTTGTGGCATGGTCGTAGTTTTTTCGTGCCAGGTTGGGCAGGCCCATCCAGCCGTGGAAATTTTGCGGTAACTCGCGTTTCGGCACCACGCGGGGTTCCGCGGTACACACCACACCTTCGGAATGGCAGAGGATGCCGTTGGCCAGGATCACCACCGGCGAATTCATGCCGCGGCTGAGGTCGGCCGCCATGCGGGGAAAATCGTAAAAGTCCTGGTGATTTCGGGGTTCCATTACGGGCAGGCGGGAAGAATAAAAAAAGTAGCGCAAGTCAATCACGTGCTGTGTGCTGGACGGCACGTAATCCGTGGCCACGTAGTAGACCAGCGCGCCCGCGGGGGCATGGTAAAACGCGGCCGTGGTGATGGCGTCTCCGGCCTGGAAAGCCCCGGGGGTTTTCATGGTGACCACGGTATCCGATCCGGCCGCGGAGTGACCCACGCCCACGGCAACCGCAACCGCCTCGTTGACGTCCCAGCCCACGACCATGCGATCCTGCACCCGCGACAGGCAATCATGGATCACTTCCGTGCTGGGGGTACCGGGATAGCCGTCCGCGGCGTGAAACCCGGCGTGTACCACGCCCAGGGCGAAAGCCTCGTTGCCCTGCAATACCAGTGATGTCCCCGCCGGTGCATCTACCCGTTCAACAAATCGACTCATCGGCATTCTCCATTCAGACCCGCCGCAAACAGCGGAAATCAATCTTACCCCAAGGCTTGAAACCTGGCAACCACTGTTGACAGGTCCGCCGGCTTCTGGTAACTATCCTGGATGCTGCGGGACCGTCTTAATCACCTGTTATTCTCCAACCTCTTCTACAAAGCCTTTATCCGCCCTTTCGACCGCATCCTCTATGCGATCGTGACGATGGAATCACTCCGCAAAGAGCGTCGACACAATCCGGTTCCCCTCAACAAAATCCCCCAGGTTTCCGACCTGGAGAACAGTGAATGGCGTGCCGTATTGGACGAGATGGCGCCCCTCTTCACCATGGATAGTGAAAGCTTTCACCGCAAACACTGGGAGTTCGTCCAACTCGTCTACATGCTGGCCCGGGACCGCCGCCTGCATCCGCAAGCCGCCTGCCTTGCCGTTGGTGCGGGGCGCGAACCCGTGGTCTACTACCTGACCCACAAGGTCCGCCGGGTCACGGGCATCGACCTTTATGCCGGCACCTACCTGGGCGGCGAAGACGAACCCGATATTCCCGACCACCCCGCCAAGTACGCCCCCTTTGTCTGTCCCCAAAAAAGCCTCGACCTGCAGCGCATGGACGCACGCAACCTGAATTTCAAAGACCACAGCTTTGATTTCGTTTTTTCCGCCTCATCCATTGAACACTTCGGCAACATCAATGAAATCCGCCGTTCCCTGAGGGAAATGTACCGGGTTCTCAAACCCGGCGGCGCCGCAGCCATCACCACCGAAGTGCGCCTGAACCGCCTGGGACGTTCCATTCCCAATACCCGGATTTTCTCTCTGGACGACCTGCTCCGCCTTTGTCGCGGCGTGGGTTTCACGCTGGACAGTGATTCCATGGACATGCGGCTGGAAGCGCCTTTCCACCAGGATCCCATCAAGCTTCCCGAGCAGGTGTTGCGGCGTCCCCACGTCATTCTGCGCTATTTTTCTACCTGGTTTACCTCCGTGTCGCTGCTGCTCTGCAAGCCCGGAAGCGGCGCCTTGCGCGGTGAATGGCGCACCGGCATTGACATCACCCCGCTGGAATACAACGCCCGGATTCAGGTTGGGACGCAGGCGTCCATCCTGCCCAGGGGCGGAAAGCTGCGTCTCCACATGGAGCTGGAAAACACGGGCAATTTCGACTGGTACAGCGGCGGCGGCAGTCACCGCATCGCCGTGGGCGTGCAGTTGCGCGACCGCAACGACGGGCTGATCGAGCGCGACTTTCACCAGTTCACCATTCCCCGCAACCTGCCCCGGGGTGACTCTCTTGCTTTTGAGGGGAGCGTTCCCCTGGCCCTGGCCCCGGGAAATTACCGCCTTTGGGTGACCTTGAAGCGGGAATTCATCACCTGGTTTCCCGAATCCGCCTGCCCGCCCGCCCGGGTGGATTTCACGGTGGAATAGGACCGTCCCCCCCGTTTTAACTCCCGCATTTCATCCGGGATATGCTATATTCATGGGTGAAACCTGATGCACGACGGCAAACTGTTTTCTTCCATGCTTGACGCGGCCGCCCATGACTACGTTTTTTTCCTGGAACGGGGGTACTCGGGCAAGCCCCTGCTGCAACTGGTGGGGGACCGCTATAACCTAAACCGCCGCCAGCGGCATATCCTGTTTCGCGCCTACGCGACGCGCCATGATTCACGGCGTCGCCGCGCCCGCCTGGTTGAAAAGATCAGCGGAAAAAAGGTTTGCCTGGATGCCTATAATGTTTTTTTCACGGTCATGAACCACCTGCTGGGCAATCCCCTCTTTCTGTCCACCGACGGCATCCTGCGCGACGTGGGTGAAAACCGCGGCCGCATCCGCGATAATGAGCGTTTCCAACGTGCCATGGATCTGGTTTGCGACTGGCTGACCGCCCAGCATCCGCAGGCGGTTTTGGTGGTTTTCGACTCGCCGGTCTCTCACAGCGCCGATCACGCGGTGGCAATGGATACGCACATGCGGGAACGGGGGCTGACGGGTGTAACCGAATTGGCGCGGTCGGCGGACCATGTCATCAAGCAGTGCGAAGGAGACGTAATCGCCACCTCTGATTCGGTAATCATCGACGTCACCAACCTGCCGGTGATAGACATTCCCCGCCTGGTTTTGGAATCCGCCTTTCATGTCGAATTTCCCGACTTGTCCTGACACGGGGGGGATGGGTTTTAAACCATTAACGGGTTTCGCTCCTAATCAGCCGCGTGCGGCTTCCGCCTGCCGGCGTCCTTCGCGCAGAACGGCCAGGTTTTTTTCCACCACTTCCTCGCCTTTGCGGGAGAAAATGGCTTTCACACCCGCTTCCATGTTGATAAACGGGATATCAATGAACAGCGAAGCGGCCCCGGCCACCGCCATGTTCATGCCGCGGGGATTGCCCGCATCCCGGGCGATGCCGTCGGCGTCAATGGCCACTTTGCGGGGGAGCGCTTCCAGTGACGCCGCCAATTCCGCTTCGCGCGGATAGTCGGGAATATTGACAAAAGGGGTGGTATTGGTTACCACCCAGCCTTCCGGACCCAGCCAGGGCAGGTAGCGCAACGCCTCCATGGGTTCCACCGACACCACCAGGTCCGCTCCCCCGAGCGCCACCAGGTCGGAATGGATAAAGCCTTGGGCAATGCGCAGATGAGACTGTACGGCGCCACCGCGCTGGGACATGCCGTGGACTTCCGCCTGCTTCAGACTGAGACCCGACTCGATGGCCGCATACCCCAGTACCGTGGCGATGGAGAGGATCCCTTGTCCGCCGACACCCGCCAGGATGATATCGCACTTCATTGTCTGCCTCCTTGTTTGCCGGCTGGTGAACCAGCGGGTTTGCCCTTGGAACGCTTTTTCAGGGTTTGAATGCACTCCCGGGTGGGAATGATCACGGAAACGCCGTCATAATCGAGTTCACGACGGATTAACGCCACGAAGTCACCGTGATTTTTCGGCACCGGGTTGATCAGGTGGAGGTGCTCCCTTTCCACTCCCAGGCCCAGGCAGATATTTTCCAAACGCCCGTAGGCGTGGGAATCCTGGCCGCCGGTCATGGCGGTTGCCGAGTTGTCCAGAATCATCACCAGGATGGGCGTGTTTTCGATCACCGCGTCCAGCAGTCCCGTCATGCCGCTGTGGCAAAAAGTAGAGTCGCCGATTACGGCGACCGCGGGTCGCATGCCGGCATCCGCCGCCCCCTTGGCCATGGTGATGGAGGCTCCCATATCCACGCAGGAATTGACGGATTCAAAGGGCGGCAGCGCACCCAGGGTATAGCAGCCGATGTCGGAAAAAACATGGCCGTCACCATATTCACTTTTAACGGCCTGGTTGAGCGCTTTATAGGTATCCGCGTGGGAGCAGCCGCGACACAGCGCCGGAGGGCGCATGCGCACGATTTCCGGAACGGGTTCACCGCTGCGATCATCCATGCCCAGGGCCACCCGCACGCGGTTGGGTGTCAGTTCGCCGTCCGGCGGCAAAGTGCCGTCCATGCGTCCCCGCACGTCCATGCCCCGATTCAGGGCTCCGCGCAACGACTCTTCCACAAATGGCTGGCCCTCTTCCACCACCAGGATGCGGCCGCATTCATCGGCCATGCGTTCCAGCCGGTTCACGGGAACGGGGTATTGGCCGATCTGTAACAGAGGGTACGGCGAGACTCCATCGGGGAAGCTCTCGCGTACATAGTTTATAGCCAAGCCGCAAGCCACGATGCCCATCGAGCGGTCCGGGCCGTCCTGGTAACTATTGAAAGGAGATTCCTGTGCCGCTTTCACGAGTTCGGGCTGCAATTCAATCAATCGCCGATAGCGTTTGCGGGCAATGGCGGGCAGCAAAACAAACTGGCGCATATCCTGCGGCAATTGCAGCGGCCGCTCGGGAATCGCGGGCCGGGGTTTTACTCCGGATCGGCTGTGGGCCAGGCGCGTGGTGATGCGCAAAAGCACCGGCAACTGGACGGCTTCCGAGAGTTCGAAACCATGTCGGCACATGTCGTAGGCTTCCTGCTGGCTGGATGGTTCCAGCATGGGTAACAAGGCGAATTTGCCGTAAAAGCGCGAGTCCTGTTCATTCTGAGAAGAGTGCATGGAGGGATCGTCCGCCACGGTGATGATGAGCCCTCCGTTGACGCCGGTGATGGCGGAGTTGATAAAGGGGTCGGCGGCCACGTTCAGGCCCACGTGCTTCATGCAGGCCATGGCGCGTTTGCCCGCGTAAGACATTCCCAGGGCGCTTTCAACCGCCGTCTTTTCATTGGCCGACCATGCCCGGTGCACATTGCGCTCCGCCGCGTCCCTGGAACGCTGAACGTACTCCATGATCTCGGTGGAAGGTGTTCCGGGATACGCGTAAAAGCCCGACACCCCGGCATCCAGGGCACCCTGGGCAATGGCCTCATCCCCTAGCAACAACATCGCTTCGTTTTTCAATACCGCCTCCTTGGCGGCCGTCCGGAAAACGGTTACCGGTTGGGACGGCCCCTGTGTGGAAAGTTCATTGTAGTCCAAAGTTCCCGGGGGATGCAAATGGGGAGAGTTGGAAAGTTGGGTTCTCTTCCATTTTGTGTGGGTTTGGGGGTTATACATATTTGAAAAAATGATAAGGCTGCATGAGAGTACCCTTTCGGGCACAAGTCACCGCTCACCACTTCGGTTCGGACCCATGCGGTCTTCGGCGGACTAAAATGACCCCGGTGGTTATTTGGGATGTAATCCTGGGCATCATTTTACCTTCGGTCGTCCTGCCTCAGCCCATGGGGCCCCGGAACCTGCCGTTTGCGTTCGCTTATGCCTTATGCCCTGCGGGTATGTATGCCCTCTGGGTACTCATCACAACAATTTCTCGCTCATCATCTATGCGGATTTACCCACACGAAACGTAATAGAACCCAACTTT
>DSBM01000021.1 GCA_011049425.1 Candidatus Aminicenantes bacterium | reverse complement strand
GGAACCTGCCGTTTGCGTTCGCTTATGCTTTATGCCCTGCGGGTATGTATGCCCTCTGGGTACTCATCACAACAATTTCTCGCCCATCATCTATGCGGATTTACCCACACAAAACGTAATAGAACCCAACGTTTCAACTCTAAAAAGTATACTGACAACTGAAATAGAAGATGTTGTTGCGATAGTCGCTGAAGCCTTCAGCCATAATCTCATCACGGATGACGTAATTGGCCTGAAGTTTGACATGTTCATTGGCCCTGTAGTTTACGCCCAGAGTGGTATTGTTGAACTTTTTTACCCCATCCTTGTTCACACTATCGGCAATGGGAGCGTAGAATCCATAGCGCACCAGAAGTTCGACTCGCCCCAGGGTATATCCCAGCACGGCATACACGCCGTCATAGGGAGTGGTGCCCGAAGAAAATTCGTTCTCGCCGGCTATGTACTCCAACTTTGCTTTCCACGGCGGAAAGACAAAATAGAGATGGGCCCCGTAAGAAGAGCGTTTGGCACCCGTATCGTCCTCACTTGCGTACCCATAGAATGCCCCGAAATCCAGGCCGTCGACCGGCATCACCCTCAAATTTCCCCATGCACAGAATCCGTAATTGCTGGTGTTGATTGGGAATGGGTCTTTGATTGAGGGAGAAAACACCTGCAATGTCCTGGGGTTGGCAAGCATCAGTGTATATTGTACCCGGTCCTTCATCATCTTTCCCTCGACCTGCACGCCGACGGCGCGATAATTCAGCAGGCGATTGTAATCGCCCCATTTGGACGTAACCGCTGCACGCTCAATGAAATCCAGGTCCCCCGACCATGTAAGACCCCCGGAACGGGCTCCGGGAACGGCGAACTGTCCGATCCTCAAGGCGATGGCGTCGTTGACGCGATAGCTCAGCCAGGCATCCAGGAGGCGGGTAATGTTTTCATCCCAACCGACCTCCACCCCCCACTGGAAACGGTCACCGAAGCCGCCGTAGGGATTGATGCGTACGCGGTTTACATTGAACCCCAACTCATAACCGTATTGATTGGTCATGTCCACATAAGACAACCAGGCCTGGGCCAGACCGCGCACATTAAACTCTGCGGCAGCCCAGCCTTTCCCCAACAGGCACCCCATCATGATCACCAACACCACGCAGCGCCGCATCGATTCGCCCTCCTGGCCCCATTGTAGCCGATACCACCATCTTGTCAACACAACCACCGGCCGGGAGATTGTTTTCCCTGTGCGCATCTGCTATATAAAAAAGACATGGAAAAAGCCAAGATCCTCGTAATCGATGATGAAAAAAACATACTGGAATCGATCCGCATGGTGCTTTCCTACGAAGATTACCCCGTAGAGACGGCCGCTTCCGGAATCGACGGTCTGGAATTATTCAAGCAAAGCCGTCCGGACATCGTGTTGCTGGATGTTAAGATGCCCGGGTTCGACGGCCTCCAGGTGCTTCAGACCATAAAACAACTGGAACCCCTGACAGAAGTGATTATGATTTCCGGCCATTCCGGAATTGAGGAGGCCATGGGAGCCTCACGCATGGGGGCTTTTGATTTCCTGGAAAAACCCATCTCCAGAGAAAAGCTCGTGCTTACGGTACGCAATGCCGCTGAAAAAGCCGCCTTAATGCGTGAGAACGTCAGTTTGCGTACCATCCAGGAGCGCAAGCATGAACTCGTGGGCCGGTCAGCGGTGATGGAAAAGCTCAAACAGGTCATCGACAAGGTGGCGCGCACCCAATCCACCGCGTTGATTACCGGGGAGAGCGGTACTGGGAAAGAGTTGATCGCCCGGCGCCTGCATCACCGCTCTCAGCGTAGCAAACGCCCTTTTGTTCAGGTAAACTGCGCCGCCATTCCCGAGGAACTCATCGAAAGCGAACTCTTCGGGCATGAGAAGGGTTCCTTTACCGGGGCTTATGAGAAAAAACCGGGAAAATTCGAAATCGCCCACCGCGCAACCATTTTTCTGGATGAAATCGGTGACCTCAGCCTCAAGGCCCAGGCCAAAGTGCTGCGTGTACTCGAAGAAGGAGAGGTCCAACGGGTGGGTAGTGCCGAGATCAAGAAAGTCGACGTACGGGTGATCGCCGCCACCAACCAGGACCTGAAGCAGAAAATCCGGGATGGTGATTTCCGCGAAGACCTCTTTTTTCGCCTCAATGTGGTGCCGGTTTACTCTCCCGCTTTGCGTGAAAGAGTAGAAGACATCCCGCTGCTGGTGGATCATTTCGTCAGCTTTTTTACTGAGGAAAACAACTACCGCAAGCGGCGTTTTGATCCCGCGGTTATCGAGGCTTTTTGCCACTACGCCTGGAAGGGCAACGTACGGGAATTGCGAAACCTGGTTGAACGCCTGCTCATCATGACCGAATCCCGCACCATCACCATGCGTGATTTGCCGGAAGAGATGCGTGCCGTTCCAGAGAAAGCCGAAATCTCTTTTGGCGACTTCAACGAATGGAAGGACTTTAAACATTTTACGGAAAAGCGTTTTTTGGAAGAGAAACTGGAACAATTCGACCACAATATCTCGCGGACGGCGCGGGAAATCGGCATTCCCCGCAGCAACCTCTATAAGAAGATGGAACAATTTGATATAATGTCACCGAACGGAGCGAAGGCGGCTGGAGAACCGCCTTCCGGAAATGCCCCGCATTCCCGGAAGGAGGAAAGTCCGGACTCCGCAGGGAAGGATGGTTCCTAACGGGAACGCTCCGCCGCACAGGCGGCGGATACGGAAAGTGCCACAGAGAATAGACTGCCCGCCCCGCGGGTAACGGTGAAAAGGTGAGGTAAGAGCTCACCGTCCCGGGCGGTGACGCCCGGGACTGAGGCAAACCCCATCCGGAGCAAGGCCAAATGGAGGGTGTTTGAGGCTGTCCCGGCCGAATCCTCGGGTTGGCCGCTTGAGCGCGCCGGCAACGACGTGGCCAGATAAATGGTTCTCCTCGACAGAATCCGGCTTACAGGCCGCCTTCGCACGTTCACCCAGAGTTGAAGAGTTGAAAAGAAGGTGACAGGTGGCAGGAGACCGACTTTTCACTTTCAACTTAGTGCTCTGGTCACCTTCTTTTCCTGTGATGTGAACTCGGGAGAATTTGTGATGAAGATCTTGAGGTCCTGGTGATGAGAACTTATGAGTGCTTGTGATGAAAACCCATCACAGCGCTGACAGGCGCTTCATCACAGTTCGGTCAGGCAAGTCTGAACTGCCTGGCCGGTTTCTTCATCACTATGACTCCCTCGTGCTATCACCGGGCTTTGCCTTTTTACTCTTTGTGCCCGAAAGGGTACTCTCATGCAGCCTTATCATTTTTTCAAATAAGTATAACCCCCAAGCCCACACAAAATGGAAGAGAGCCCAACTTTTCAACTTTTTCAATGGTTTGGCGCGGTATTGATCGGCAATGGCGGCCCTTTCAGGATCTCCCATTTCTGTTAATCGCGACAGGATGGTTTCCGTCATTGATTAAGAGTTTTTCTGTGATGATAGAGAATCATGGGTTCGACGCCATAAAATGGGCGCCCCGGCTCACCTGGTTGTGCCGCGCAGCCTCGACAACCAGAAGTGAGGTTTGTACACTGTCGCGCAAATCGATAATGGCCGGAGTGACCGCGACCTTCTGGTAAAACTTGAGAATGCGGTGGCGCAGGTAGTCCAGGTCTGAGCGGGCACGGTCCAGGCGCCGGTTCGTACGGATGATGCCGGCGTAATTCCACATGGTGTAGCGGATGGTAACCATGTCCTGCCAGATCAGGGCCGGATCCGGTTCATCTTCCTGTGGGGGGTAACGCCACGGCGGTATCTCTTCGGCAAGCCCCGCTTCCACCCGCTCTTTTTGGCGTTTTGCGATATCTTCCGCCGCCCGGGCGCCCCAGACCAGGCCCTCCAGCAATGATACCGATGCCAGGCGATTGGCGCCGTGCACCCCGGTGCAGGAAACCTCTCCCACCGCGTACAATCCCTCGAGGCTGGACCGCCCCCGTAAGTCAACCAGGACACCACCGCAACTGTAATGCGCCGCCGGAACCACGGGTATCGGCCGCGCGGTGATGTCCAGCCCCTGGTTAAGACAATGCTCGGTAATGGTGGGGAAACGTTCCTCAATGTTGATTTTCGCAAAAGAAGCCAGGTCGAGCAGCACGTAGTCGTCTCCGTGGCGGATCATCTCTTCGTAAATGGCCCGTGAGACTTCGTCCCTGGGGGCAAGGTCCGCCTGGTCCGAGTAGCGGCCCATAAAGAAGTCCCCCTTGCGGTTGACCAATTTGGCGCCTTCACCACGAACCGCCTCGGAAATCAGGAAAGGCTCTTCTTCCCCTTTCTGATACAGGGAAGTCGGATGGAACTGCACATATTCAAGGTTGGCCAGGCGCGCCCCCGTGCGTTGGGCCAGGGCAATGCCGTTTCCCACCGCGGACGTGGGATTGGTTGAATGCAGAAAAATGCTGGACAAGCCGCCGGTGGCCAAAATCACATGCCGCGCGAAAACGCGCCATACTCTTCCGGAATCGAGGTTCAGCACATACGCGCCCACCACCCGGGGCTCGTCGTATTGCCTTGCGGGATTGGTGGAATGGTGCGGATAGGTTAGCAGGTCAATGGCCTGATGCCGGTACAGCATGTTGATCTTGGCTTCCCGGCGCACGGCCCGAACCAGATGCTGCTGGATGACCCGACCGGTCATGTCTTTAACGTTCAACACCCGGCGGGTGGAATGGGCCCCTTCCCGCGCCAGGTCGAAATTTCCGTTTTTCTTGGAAAACGGCACCTTTAATTTGCTGATCAGGATGCGTTCCACCAGTTCCCGGGACCGGGATACAACCTGGTCCACGGCGGGAGGATGGTTGATGCCGTCCCCGCTGCGGATGATGTCCTGCTTAAACACATCCGGGGATTCTTCTTCACTGAGCGCGGCGATTCCCCCCTGGGCCAACCAGGTGTTGGTGGCGGATTCATCCGCTCCCTTGCTGATCACCAGGCAAGAAACTCCCAGTCGCGCCAGCTCCAGGGCCGCGGTTCCGCCGGCAATGCCGTTGCCGATGATCAACACATCAGTTTGCAGAGTCTCGTTCATTTTATTTTTTTTCTCCCTGCGGACGAATCTCCAGGCTGAGGTCCAGGGACCGGTAAGAATGGGTCAGGGCGCCCACGGATATAAAACTTATCCCCGGAATCACGCGCTGTGCAATGTTGTCCAAGGTAACGTTACCGGATAATTCCAGGCGCCGGCGGCCCTGGTTCAACGCCACGGCCCGTTTCACCATTTCGTCAGTGAAGTTGTCCAACATAATCAGATCCACCGGTAACTCCAGGGCTTCGCGGAACTGATCCAGATCCTGGGTTTCCACTTCAACCGCCACATCCGGGTGGTGACGGCGCACCGCCTCCACCGCCAGGGTAATGGATCCAACCATGCGGATATGGTTGTCCTTTATCATGGCCATGTCCGCCAGGTGCAGGCGGTGATTGAAACCACCGCCATCACGCACAGCCCGCTTTTCCAACAGGCGCATACCGGGCGTGGTCTTGCGCGTGTCCAGCAATGTGACCCCGGTACCGGACAGGCGCTCGACAAAACAGCGGGTCATGGTGGCCACGCCGCTGAGTCGTTGCAGGAAATTGAGGGCCGTGCGTTCGCCCCGCAGAATGGCGCCTTCGGATCCAAACAACTCCAGGACCACATCGCCCGGACTCAGCGGATCGCCGTCATGACGGCGGGACTCGATGCTTACCCGCGTATCCACCTGGCGGAACGTTTCCCGGAACGCCGGCGTCCCGGACAGTACGCCTGCGGCCTTGGCCACCACCTCGGCCCGCACGGGAGCATCAAATGCACAGAGTGACAGCGTGGTTACGTCCCGATTCACCTGGTCTTCGTTCAAGGCCAGGCCGACGATATTCTCCACACCCGCTCTTTCTTTACTCTGATCAACGCCTTTGCCGATGGGATTCATTCCGCCTCGGACCAGGGTCGGCAAAAAAACATGCGACTCCAGAAATCAATGCTGCAGCGAGAGTCAAACAGCTGTTTGGGACCGCGGAAACCATGCCGTTCTCCCGGAAACGCCATAAATTCAACGGGTTTTCCGGCATCCTGCAAAATGTTTAGAAGTTGGAGCGAATTCTGCATATGCACATTGTCGTCCAGGGTGCCGTGAACCAGGCGCAGGCCGCCACGATAGTTGTCGATGTACTCCAGCACCGAAGCCTTTTTATATCCATCCGGGTTCTCTTCAGGCGTATCCATGTAGCGCTCGGTGTACACCGAATCATAGAGCTTCCAATCCGTCACAGAGAAACTGGCGATACCGAAATGGAACACTTCCGGAGCACTTGCCAGGGCCAGGGCGGTTACGTAACCGCCGTAACTGCCGCCGCTGATGCCGATGCGTTCGGCATCGACCCAGGGTTTGGATGTAAGGAATTCCACCACCTTGGTGGTATCGTGAATTTCCCAGTGACCCAGGCGTCGGTGCATTTGATCCATTCCCACTTTGCCGTGATGCCCAGCGCCGCGATGGTCCGCGGCAACGACCACGATCCCCATCTGGGCCAGGAAAAAACCGCTCATCCCCCGGCTGCCGGGAAAGGCGTTGCGTACCGACATGGCGCCGGGTCCGCCGTACACCTTCAAGATAACCGGATAGGATTTTTCCGCACTGAAATCCGGCGGCAACAGCAACAGCATGGGCAATTCAAAGCCTTCGCCGGCGGGAACACGCAGCAATTGCATGCGGTCCAGCTTCAACCTGGCCACATTTGCGGAGTCGGAATCGCCGATCGCGCGCACCAGTTTCCCCTGGAAATCTCGCAAATCCAGTTTATCGGGACGATCAAGCGCTGAGTGCCGATCCAGGAAGAGGCGTCCGTCCGGGGCCGTAGTCAGACTGTGCCAGCCCGGCCCGGGCGTCAGGCAGCGCATGTTTTCTCCCGACAGGGAGATCCGGTAACCATGGGACTGGGCACTATCCCGGTGTGCGGCGGAAAAAAAGATTTCCCGGCGTTTCTCGTCCACATGGTGGATGGCGCGTACAGCCCAGTTGCCCCGGGTCAACTGCCGGACCTGCCCGCGGGGTGAGACATAAAACAGGTGTGCCCAGTCGCCTCGCGCGCAGCGGATCACCAAGGCGCCTTTGTTCAGGATCGCCAGGTCCGGCTCCTCCAGGAACTCCACCCACGTGGAACGATTGTGAGAAAAGATTTCCTGCGGTTCCGCATCCGGGCCTCGCCAGCGCAACAATTTCAGTTGATCCTGCCCCCGGTTCATCCACTGATAATAGAGGGCGTTTCCGTCTTTGGACCAGCGCGGATGGGCCACGTAGTGTTCGCCTTGATGCGGAACAGCCAACCAGTTGATTGTGCCGTTGGCCAGGTCCGCCACGCCCAGGCGTGCTTCCGGGTTGGGAAACCCCGGTTTGGGGTAATACTGCCGTTCCAGTTCCGGGTACACGCCGTCCGAACGCGTAATGGAAAACACGGGCACTTTAGACTGGTCGAAACGCAGGAAAGCGATGCGCTGTGAACGCGGGCCCCACCAGAACGCGCGGTACCGGCCACGCCGGCCCAGGATCTCCTCGTAATAGACCCAGGAGGCGTAACCGTTTAGAATGGTTTCGCTGCCGTCTATGGTTATGCGTTGGATGCTGGCGGAATCCAGATAATACACATATAGATCGTTGTCACGAGTAAAAGCGACAGCTTCGCCATCGGGGGAAAAGCGCGGTGTGCGGATCTTTTCGCCCACTTCCGGAGAGAGTAGCTCTCGCGTCGCCATGCGGTAGATAAGCAACTTTCCGTCTTTCAGGAAACAGGCCGTGCCGCGATCCGCGGTCCAGTCCAAGGCGTTCATTAAAGTGAGCTGGTGTTTGGCCAGTTCGGAATGGTCTTTGATGTTGAAAAACAACGTGGATTTACCGCTGCGGGCGTTTATGGACATCACTTTTGTTTCCCGCATTTCCAGGTAATGGCTGTTGTTTAACCAGCTTATCACCCGGGGCAGCGGTTTCAACAATCCCCGACCATTCTCCACCACTGCCTGCTGAAAGGACAGCTTGTCTTTGTCGGCAGCACCCATTCCGATTGCAAATACACACAACAGCGCAAGCACATTGCCAAATATTTTCACTTGTTCTCCTCAGGGTTCCCGGAATTCAGGCAGGGAACGCTTAGCGCGACATTCATCTTTTTATCTTACGGCAATCCCGCACGCACTGTCAACGCAAAGCCCGTGGCGCCAAGCGAATGACCTTGACGGTTAAGCCCGCGATGCGGTATAAACGGAGCATGCGGCATGCCCGCACCCAGGAGTTGAGATGAAACCCAAAACCATGGATGCCGCGGTGATCGGCGAAGGAGTTCGCTTGATCCTCCAGGGAATCGGCGAGGACCCGGACTCAGTGCGATTGCAACATACCCCACGCCGTGTGGCGGAGATGTTTAGTGAAGTATTGGCCGGTACCCACCAGGATCCCGGTCATTTCTCCAAGTTGTTGAGCGAAGAAAAACACAATGAAATGGTGATGCTCAAACACATCCCCATTCACTCCATGTGCGAACACCATCTTCTGCCTTTTTCAGGAACCGCCAGCGTGGTTTACATCCCGGACAAAGGGCGGATTATGGGACTCAACACCATTGCCGGGCTTGTCGACACCCTGGCGCGACGCCTGCAGATCCAGGAACGCCTGACCAAGCAGATTGCTGATTGCCTGGTGGAGGCGCTCGATCCCATGGGGGTGATGGTGGTGATCCAGGCGGAGCACTTGTGCATGACCATGCGCGGCGCCAAGAAACCGGGATCCAAAACCATCACCTCGGCGGTGCGCGGTGTATTCAAGAACGCCACCACCCGACAGGAAGCCATCTCCCTGGTCATGAACCCGGTTTGATTCCTGGATAAGTGTTGCGATAGGTGACAGGCAACCAGGAAACAGGCGGCAGATAATAGTGCACGGGCGGTTCGCGAACCGCCCCATTTTCTACTTCTTCCCTTTTGTGCCCGAAAGGGTACTGCAGCCTTTCAACTCTTCAACTTTTGGTTCTATTACGTTTCGTGTGGGTAAATCCGCATAGATGATGAGCGAGAAATTGTTGTGATGAGTACCCAGAGGGCATACATACCCGCAGGGCATAAAGCATAAGCGAACGC
>DSBM01000020.1 GCA_011049425.1 Candidatus Aminicenantes bacterium | reverse complement strand
GCCCATGGGGCCCCGGAACCTGCCGTTTGCGTTCGCTTATGCTTTATGCCCTGCGGGTATGTATGCCCTCTGGGTACTCTTCCTCACAACTGCTTACTGATTCCCGATATATATTTACCCACACGAAACGTAATAGAACCCAACTTTTCAACTTTCTTTCCATTTGCGCCGACCGTGCAAGCATCGTATAATGAAATCCCATGAAACAACCGGCATTGGAAAAACTTCTACGCTTCACCAAACAGTTCATCCGCCTGCGCACCCTGGGCCATTTGTGGAACGCCCTCATCAAGCTTCATGAAGCCGACGTCGCTTCACTTATAGAAAACCTCAGCCTGCAGGAACGCCGCGTCATCCTTAAACTCTTTATGGATCGCAAAATGGAAGCAGAGCATTTCGCTGCCATTTTCAGCGAAATCCGCCCCGAGATCGCGGTGGAACTCCTCTCTGAACTGGAAACACCGCAAATCACCCCCATCCTGGAAGAGATGTCTTCGGATGATGCCGCCTCGCTGATTTCTCTGTTTGATGAGGAACTCCAGGACGCTCTGCTCAAGCGCATGAAGAAGGAAGAGGCCGTGGATGTGCAGGAGCAGTTGGCCTACCCGGAGGAATCCGCCGGCCGGGTCATGTCCGCCGACTTCCTCGCGCTGGAGGAAAATACCACGGCGGGCGACGCCATCACCGCCATCCAACTGGCCCAGGACGAAGTGGAAGTTCCGTTCTACCTCTACGTGATTGATGATGAACAGCACCTGAAGGGCGTGGTTTCGCTCAAGCAGATCATCCTGGTGAATCCCAAGACCCCACTAGGCGAGATCATGATTACCGACGTGTACAAGGTGGACGCCTACACGGACCAGGAAGAGGTCGCCGCCGTGGTGGCCAATTACAACCTGCTGGCCGTACCGGTAGTCGACGAACGCAACTGCCTGCTGGGCGTGGTCACGGTGGACGATATTATCGACATCATCCAGGAAGAGGCCACGGAAGACATCTACAAACTCGCCGGCGTCACCCAGGACTACAGCATCGACCTGAATGTTGCGAAATCCTTGGGGAAACGCATTCCCTGGCTGCTCACCAGCCTCTTGACCACTTCGCTGTCCGCCCTGGTGGTCTCCCTGTTCCAGGGCAACATCCGCCAGTTCGTCTTCCTGGCCGTACTCATGCCCATGGTCGCCGCCCTGGGCGGTGTAGTGGGTAATCAAACCGTGGCCATCATGGTTCGCGAAATCGTGATCGGCAACCTCGACTGGAAACGCTCGCGCAAGATCCTGTTCAAGGAGTTGCTGGTCAGCATCGGCAGCGGACTGATTATCGGCCTGCTGGCTGCCGCAGCCGCGGCATTGCTGTTTCAACAGTGGATATTCGGGGCCATCTTCGGCACCGCCATCCTTTTCAACCTGATTATCGCCACGCTGCTGGGGACATTGATCCCCCTGACCCTGCGCACCCTGCGCCTGGACCCGGCCCTGGCATCGGGCATGATGGTAACCATGCTTACCGACGTATTCGGCTATTTCTGCTTTCTGGGACTGGCGGCAATCATCCTTTTCTGACCCATGCCCCAGGCCCGAACCCGTGCCTTTGTGCTGGGGCAATGGCGCAGCGGAGAACAGGACAAGCGTGTCCACCTCTTCAGCCGTGAACACGGACGCATGCAGGCCCTGGCTCCCGGAGCCTGCCGCATGAAAAACCGCTTCGGGGCCGCCCTGGAGTTGTTTACCGAGGCCGACTTCCTGTTCTATTACAAGCAGGACCTCAGCCATGTAACGCTCTCCCGTGTCGATCCCGTGTGCAGTCGCTTCGAATTGGTCTCTCAACCCCGCTGGATATTCTACTTTTCCCTGATGAGCGAAACCCTGGTGCGTTTTCTACCCCCTGTCCAGGCGGAGGAACGGACGTACCGCATGGTGAAAGCCGTTTTGCGAACGGCGGAAAAAGAAAAGAACCCCGCCTCATTAACCGCATACTTCCTGGCCTGGTTGCTGCGCATTCAGGGCACCATGTTCTCCGCCACCCACTGTTGCCGCTGTCAACATCTCATCACGGAAGAAGCCTGGGTCAACGTGAATTTCCGCGGCGTGTTTTGCCCCCAGTGCCATACCCGTGAGTCGGCCCGCCTGGACCGGGAGTGCCTGCGTTTCCTCGAAATCATCCGCAAACAACCCCCTGATGACGCACCGGCGCTTTCTCATGATGGCGGCGTATCACTCCTGCGTGTTTTAACCGCGAAACTGGAATACGACGGTGAATTCACCCTTACTTCCCTGCACTGCCTGCCGGAATTGCAGTAAGCATTGGCGACGGATCACAACGTAACGTCTAGCCTGTGTAAGAAATACGGGCAAGGTTGACCCGACGGAAGGATGCGTGATATCGTACCCCATCATGGGCATCAACACGGATACGCATACGCATCTGGGAAATACCGGACTGAAAATCTGCCGCGTGGGTTTCGGCGGCATCCCCATTCAACGCCTTGCGATGACGGAGTCGGAACAATTGGTCCACGCCGCCCTGGAAAGGGGCATCAACTTTTTTGATACCTCGCGCATCTATACGGACAGCGAAGCCAAGCTGGGACGTGCCCTGGCCGGGAAACGCAACCGCGCCGTGATCGCGTCCAAGACCTATTCCCGCGACGCCGGGGGGGCGCGACAAGACCTGGAAACCAGCCTGAAGGAACTGGGCACCGACCACGTGGAGATTTACCAATGCCACAACGTCTCTACGGAGAAAGACCTCGAACGGATCCTGGCCCCGGGGGGGGCGCTTGCGGCCCTTGAAAAGGCGCGCGATCAGGGCCTGGTGCAATTCGTGGGCATCACGGGACACAAGCCCTGGATCCTGGAGAAGGCCTTGAACGCCTATGCTTTCGCCACACTCCAGGTGCCGGTCAACATCATTGAGCAGTCATCCCTGACCGCGTTGATTCCCGCGGCCCGGGCAAAGGGGATGGGTATCATCGCCATGAAACCCGTGGCCGGCGGCGCCCTGCGGGAAGTGTCGCTGAACCTGCGTTTCATCCTCACTTCCGGAGTCGACGCCGTTATTCCCGGCATGGACGATCCCATCCAAGTAACGCAAAACCTGGCGATACTGGAAAAGCCCATGCCCCTGACTCCTGCGGAAATGCAACGCCTGGAAAAAGAGAAAGAGCGCCTGGGAAATTCCTTTTGCCGCCGCTGCGAGTACTGCATGCCCTGTCCCGAAGGACTCAACATCCCCATACTGAACCTGATGGAGGGGTATTACTTTCGCTATAACCTGAAGGAGTGGACCCTGGAGAGAATGGCGGGCATGGACAAAATCTTCAGCGACTGCACGGCCTGCGGCGTCTGCATCAGCCGCTGCCCATACGAGTTGAACATGCCTGAACTATTCAAATCCGCTTCCGAGCGCATCGCCGCAGACCAGAAGAACCGGAAGCACTGAGGGGGAACAGTCCTTTTTTGAGATATCATTCAGAAACCTGCATATATTACCAGGGTCACATAAACAAATCGACCCAATAATCAATGGAGGTTCTGATGCGTTTTAAAGCGGTTATCTTTTCCCTGCTGTTTCTCGCCGCGACCTCTGCGGCCCTTTCCATCAAAGCATTCAAAGTGACGGATGTTTCTCTCTCTGTTTCGGAATCGAAGTACCGTGGTTTCTGCCCTCACAAGTTCACCTTCACCGGGCGTATCACGGTCAACCGGCCCGGCACCGTGCGCTATACCTGGATGCGAAGCGACAACATCCCCCAAAAAACCCACACCCTGGTTTTCCAGGGGGCGGGAAGCAAGACGGTAACCCATACGTGGGAGTTGGGAAGCAAAGCCATGGGGACCTACAAGGACCAGTGGGCGCGGATAAAGATCCTGGCGCCCAATCCCCTGATTTCCAAAAAGGCCAAGTTTGACCTGACCTGCCTGCCCCAGGTGCGGATGGTGCGCAAAATTTACAAGGTTTCGGGCGGGGTTTTCGCCGGCGGCGCGCATGTGGACTGGCTCGAGGGAATGCAACTGCGCTTCAAGCTCATCAGCGGCACGCGCACGCTGAGTACGTACACGGGAACCTTCAGCAGCATGGGCTCCTGTTTCTATACCCTAATCGTTTTCAATGCCCCGGGGCGCTATCGCATCGTGGTCGAGCCCGTCCACCCCACCGACCCCGCCAAGTTTTACTTGTGTTTCAACCGGGTGGATCCGGACATGATCTGGGTCAACCTTAGCGAAGATGCCCCGACGGCAATCAACCAGAACTTCTCCCTGCGCTGGAGCTGGCGCCATCTGGATATGGGCCAGGAAGCGTTCGATTCCCCCTGCTGGTGAGGCGAACCCAATCGTGGGGTTTGGGTAACGAGTTCGGTGACGCCCATTAGACGGTAAGAATCGCGTGTGCGTCCCCGGTTCAGTCGACCCCCGGGATCTTGCACCGGGATACCGGCTCGCCCGCAATGCCGAAGTGGTGCGGCGCCATCTCCTGCAGGATCACCCGCACCGACTCCGGGGCCACCCCCAGGGTTTTACAGGTGGTTTGGGTCAGGTTGCGGATCAACTCCTTCTTGACTGGCGTTGAACGCCCCTCCAGCAAGTGAACCTGGATAATCGGCATATTTCCTCCTTTCAAGTTTCCGGTGGCCCGGCGGTCAGCGATATTCTGCCGCCGCCGGCTTCCAGCAGTGCCATCTGTAGCTCTGTCATCCGGCCCCGGGGCACAAGCACTTCCAGGCGGGTTCCCGCCGGTGTATGCTCCTGGCCGGTGATTTTTAATTCCAAGCGACGCAGAACCTGCATGACCTCCCCGGTGAGATCGAAAGGAAACGTCAACTCTGCCGGCTCGGTCAGAATCACCCGGACCGGTCTCGACGCTTCCATTACCAGGCGCGCCGCCCGGCCGTAAGCCCGGGCCAATCCCCCGGTGCCGAGTTTCACTCCCCCGAAGTAACGCACCACGGCCAGAACCACGTTCACATAATCCTTGCGGCGAACTTCGTTAAAAATGGGCAGACCCGCCGTACCACCGGGTTCGCCGTCGTCGTTATAGCGGTGCTCGGTCTCTTCCCCGTTTGTCATGCGCCATGCAAAACACACGTGGGTGGCGTCATGATGGCTGTCACGCAAGGCGCCGATCCGTTCTTCAGCGGCTTCGCGATCGGGAGCGGAAGAAAGAAAGGCGATGAAGCGGGAACCCTTTTGCTTGATTTCCAGCGGACCCCAGTCGCGGTCAACGGTTAGATAATGATGGATGTTTCGAGTCACGTCGGCATTGTAGGACATGCGCCCGGGCCGTTCAAGACCGGTCCGTTGAAGATTCGTCATTCCGCCTTTGCGAAAACAGGCGGAAGATCTCCAGCAGGTGCAGGGTGTGTTCGGCGATCTGCGTGGAATCCCGCAGGAAACCGTAGTAAAGGATGCTTAGTCGCGTCTTGCTGGTCTCGGTACGTACCCGTTCGATCTGCGAACGGTTTAAGATGGAAACCAGTTGGCGCATGCGGCGGCGTGTCTCTTCAACGGGTTCCGTGGGCAGGGGGGCCCGCATGGCCAGGGCGCCGGCCGTCTGATTCAACAATCGGCACAACAGGTCCTTTACCTGCCCCAATTCCTCTAATTGCACCGGAAGCAGGGGTTTGTGGTTGTTTAATACATGGGTGTACGCCCGCAGCACGATGTTTCGCACCGATTCCGCGTTCTCCTGCAGGGCGCTGATCACACGGGTGTACTGCTGGGACGTTTCGATGTCCGCCTGTTCCATCAGGCGTAGCGTCTTAAAGACATTGGCCACGATGATATTGGCCCACAATTCCAGTTTCTTGGTTTCCTTGCGCAAATACTTGAGTTGTATGCGATCGCAGAGAGAAACCGCCCGGAACGCCTTCTCCAGGGTAGCCGCGATGCGTTCCAGAAAAATCGAGGTATGCTCAAAAGAGATATCGGCCGCGTAGCGCAGATCCTTGACTTTGCGCAGGTTAAACACATCCAGTTCCTTTTGTGAGGATTCGCGGCGTTTGTGCAGGCGGAAATTGCGCAGGATCAATCCCGCAACCAGTGCCAGCATGGCCACCACCGCCGGGGCACGCCAATAGAATATCGCCATGGCCATCAGGCCCGACACGGTAAAAGCCATGAAGGCGGTAAAAAACCAGCCGCCAATCACGGTCAGCACTCCGGTCACACGGTACACGGCGCTGTCACGTCCCCAGGCCCGATCGGCGAAAGAAGATCCCATGGCCACCATGAAGGTCACATACGTGGTGGAGAGGGGAAGTTTCAACGAGGTGCCCAGAGAAATCAGGGTGGAGGCCACCATCAGGTTCACCGCGGCGCGCACCAGGTCGAAGCTGGGGCGTTCCCCTTCATCTTCAAGCGCATGCGGCCTGGCGCGGGCGCAATCAAAACGGCGGTCCAGAGAATGCCGGATCCGCTTGGGAACCAGGCGTGATATCCACTCACCCGTGGCCGTGGCCATGCGCACAATGGTGCGGCTCAGTGGCGAAGCTTCAAAACGTTCAACACCCTCCTCCTGGCGTCCCAGGCTGATTTCCGTGCGGGTCACAGTCCGGGCCTTGCGCGAAACCCAGAGGGTCACCACCATGATCATGCCCGCCAGCAAGAGGATACCCGTGTGGGAACGCACCGGTTGCTGCAACGCGCTCATGAGCTGGGAAAAAGGGTCTGCGGCGGCTCCGGCGGCGTGATAGGCGCTCAGTCCCGCCAGGGGTACGCCGATGAAGTTAACCAGGTCGTTGGCGGCGAACGCCATGGCCAAAGCAAAAGTACCCACCACCACGATGACCTTGAGCACATGGGTATGAAACAGGCTCATGAGGAGTTGAAGCAGGAACGCACAGAACACGAAAGCCAGCCCCAGGATGGTCAGGGTGTGATGCTTGATCCATTCCAGGGTTTCGGGAGTAATAAAAGAGGCTCCTTTCGCGCCCTTGATCAGGATGAAATATACGATAGCGGCCAATGCCACGCCGCCCCACAGGGCGCCGTATCGTTTCAACCGGGCCTGAAAGTTGAACGTAAAGATCAGGCGGGTGAGGAATTGAATCAGGGCGCCGGTCAGAAAAGCCACCGCCACGCTCAAGAGAATACCCGTGATAATGGCCAGGGCCTTGCCGGTGTTAATGTACTGGACGATCGCAGAAAAACCGCTTTTGGCGCGCATGACCTTGATCACGGAAACCGCCACCGCAGCGCCCAGGAGTTCAAATACAATCGATACCGTGGTGGATGTCGGCAAACCGAAGGTGTTGAACAGGTCCAGCAGGATGACATCAGTGAGCATGACCGCCAGGAAAATTACCATCAACTCCGGCATGGTGAAGTACTGGGGATGGAAGATACCCTTGCGTGCCACTTCCATCATGCCCGAAGAAAATGTGACGCCCGCCAACATGCCCAAACTGGCCACGATCATGATGAACCAGCGCGGCGCCACCCGTGAACCGATAGAGGAATTCAGAAAATTAACCGCGTCGTTGCTGACCCCGACCATCAGGTCGGAGACAGCCAGAGCCATCAGGATAACCACAGCCAGGAAATAAAATCCCACTTTTTTACCCTCAATGATTTGGGCTTACAGAGAAACAACTCTACCCCATCCAGCCAGGCAAGTCAACGATTGGCAATATGACCCGGAAGTGTTAAGATTTGGTTAAGAGATGCCGCCAAAACTCCAGATTAAGCGTCATTTGCCGGAAATCGCCACGGGGCTGGGGCTGATGCTCGCTCTCTATTTTTTTCTGCTGGCCGTCAAGTTGATTGCCGTTTCATTCACGTTGGCGTCACAAGGTCACGTCCAGTTACTGATCGCGCGGGCGGGATCTCCGCTGATGGGACTGCTGATCGGCGTGCTGTGCACTTCCCTGGTGCAATCCTCCTCTTCCACCACCTCCCTCACCGTGGCCTTGACCGTATCCGGCGCCCTGCCCCTCAACCTGGCGATTTACATTGTCATGGGGGCCAACATCGGCACCTGCATCACCAATGTGCTGGTATCTCTGACCCATATCACGCGACGCAACGAGTTCGTCCACGCCTTCGCCGCAGCCGTGGTGCAGAACTTTTTCAACCTCATCTCGGTGATTCTCATTTTTCCGCTTGAATTCTTTTTCGGCTATTTGACGCGAACCTCCGGCGCCCTGGCCGGGGTGGTAAGCCATGTGGGCGGCATTGCCTTGTTCAAGCCCCTGGACTGGATCACCCAGCCCGCTGTGCGCCTGGTCCAGAATGTGCTGGACGGCAGTCCGCTGCTGATCGGCCTGGCGGCCGCAATCATGCTCTTTCTGTCACTGCGGCGCATGGTGGTTTCCATCAAGCAGCTCATGCTCTACCGCATCCGCCAGGTCTTCGGGGTCTATTTTTTCAAGAGTTACGGCCGGGCCATGCTTTCGGGCACGGTGATCACATCCATTGTCCAGAGCAGCTCCGTCACCACCTCCCTGGCCGTGCCCTTTGCCGCCGCGCGCGTTCTGACCCTGGAGCAGATCTTTCCCTACACACTGGGCGCCAACATCGGCACCACGGTAACCACCCTGCTGGCGGCATTGTGCCTGGGCCAACCCGTGGGCCTGCAGATCGCCCTGGCCCACCTGATTTTCAACATCACCGGAATCATCCTGATCACCCCCATCCGGGGGATTCCCATCAGCCTGGCGCGCGGCCTCGCCCTGCTCGCCACCCGGAACCGTTTCATTCCCCTGTTGTTCCTGCTGGGGCAGTTTTTCATCCTGCCCCTGGCGGTGCTTTTTTCTGGAGGTAGACCATGAAAGAATTGTTTCATGTTTTTCGCAAACAGAGTGAAATCGACAAGATCTTTACCCAAGCCACGGAATTGCTGCAAAAAGAGTTAGAGATGTTCAAGCAGGTTACCCGGACCCTTCGTTACAGCAACCGTTGCGAGACCGAAATCAACATCAAGGCGGAAGACAAAAAAATCAACCGCTTTCAAATGGACAGCCGCCGCAAGATCTTTACCCACCTGGCAATTTCCGGAGCCCAGGAACTCAACTCCGGCCTCATCCTGATGTGTATTCTCAACGATGTGGAACGCATCGGTGACTACTTCAAGAATATCCTTGAGCTTTCTTCGTCTCATCCCAAGAAACTGAAAGGCGGCGACATCGACAACAATGTCCAGCAACTGGAGAAAAAGGTGATCAGCCTGTTTGAAACCACCCTGCAGGCCATGAAAAACCAGGACGCGGATACCGCGCGTGCGGCCATGCAGATCCACCTGCCCGTCACCCGCAATGTGGAAAAACTGCTGAACCGATTGCTGCGCAACCGGGTAGGCGGTCTGAATCCCGGCGAAGCCATTGCCCTCACCCTCTATCTTCGCTTTCTGAAACGGATCGCCTCGCATTTAACCAATATAGCTTCGTCCGTGGTCAACCCCCTTGACCGCATCGGGTATAACGAATAGCATATACGCGCGGATTTTCGCAGGGAGGCGACATGGACGTGGAAACATTTCGCAGGCACGCGCACGAACTGGTGGACTGGATGGCCGATTACGCCCGGAATGTTGAAAACATGCCGGTCCTGCCGAAGGTTTCCCCGGGAGACATCGTCTCCAGGCTGGCGCCCTCCCCTCCCGCGCAGGGAGAGTCGTTTGAACGCATTATGGCGGACTTTGATTCAATCATCATGCCGGGAATGACCCATTGGCAGAGCCCCAACTACTTTGCCTATTTCAACGCCAACAACAGTTTTCCATCAATCCTGGCCGAGATGCTCACCGCCTCCTTGGGGGCACAGTGCATGAGCTGGATTACCTCCCCCGCAGCCACCGAACTGGAAGAACGGGTCATGGAGTGGCTGCGGGATATGATCGGCCTGCCACGGGAGTTTGTCGGCGTCATCCAGGATTCCGCGTCCACGGCCACCCTCTGTTCCCTGCTGACGGCCCGGGAAAAAGCCTCTGGGTGCGCGATCAACCGCCATGGTTTCAGCGGGGAACGGTTCACGGTTTACTGCTCGCGCGAGGCCCATTCCTCGATCGAAAAAGACGTGCGCATTACCGGGATCGGCAGCCAACGGTTGCGGCGCATCGCGTTGGACAATAATTACGCCATGGATGCGTTCGCCCTGGATGCGGCCGTTCGCCGGGATATGCAGGAAGGCTATCATCCATTGGCCGTGGTCGCGGCCCTGGGCACCACGGGCTCAACCGCCATCGACCCCCTGGACTTGATAGCCGCTATATGCCGCCGCTACGGTTTGTGGCTGCACGTGGACGCGGCCTATGCCGGTACCGCCCTGTTGCTTCCCGCCATGCGCTGGATGCTCAAAGGCATTGAAGCAGTGGACAGTTTCGTGTTCAATCCCCACAAGTGGATGTTTACCAACTTCGACTGTTCCGCCTACTTCGTTCGTGATCCCGACGCCCTGGTCAACACCTTCACCCTGCTGCCTGAATACCTCAAAACCCGCGTGGACGGCAGCGTCAAAAACTACCGCGACTGGGGCATCCAGTTGGGACGGCGTTTCCGTGCACTCAAACTGTGGTTTGTGATCCGCGAATTCGGCGTAAATGGCCTGCGCGAAACCGTGGCCAACCACATCCGCTGGGCCGGCGAAGTCGCAGACGAGATCCGCCGCGAAGCGGACTTTGAACTCATGGCCCCCACTCCGCTGGCCACGGTATGCTTCCGCTACCATCCCGAAGGCGTGAACGATTCCAGAGAGTTGGACCGGCTGAACCAGCGCCTCATGGACGAGTTGAACGCCTCGGGAAAGATTTTTATCACCCATACCCGCCTGGATGGGAAACTGACGTTGCGCCTGGTGGTGGGACAGACCCGGCAGCAACGCCGCCATGTCACCGCGGCCTGGGACACAATCAAGCGCACGGCCCGAGACCCGGCCCGCCCATGAACAAAGACCCCCGGGAACGGCGGGCCACTCTCTTAGCCCTGACCGCCGTATTGTTCTGGGCCACGGTGGCCACGGCGTTCAAACTCAGTTTACGTGTTCTCTCGCCCCTGCAACTGCTCTTGGGGGCCTCTTTTACCGCCGCGCTGAGCCTGCTGGTGATCCTCGCGGTCACGGGCCGCCTGAGGGAACTGGCATCCCTGTCCCGCCGCGACCTGGCGATTTCCGCGGGCCTGGGCCTGCTCAACCCTTTCGTTTATTACCTGATCCTCTTCCGCGCATACGACCTGCTGCCCGCCCAGCAGGCCCAACCCCTGAACATGACCTGGGGGGTGATCCTGGCACTGCTGGCGGTCCCCCTACTGGGCCAGCGCCTCACCCTGCGCAGCCTGGGCGCGCTGCTGCTGGCCCTGGCCGGGGTAATGGTGATTTCAACGGAAGGGCGCCTGGGCGCCATGGAGTTTACCAGTCCCATTGGAGTGGCGTTGGCCCTCGGCAGCGCCTTTCTGTGGGCGCTATACTGGATCGCCAACACCCGCGACCGCTGCGATCCCCTGGTTCGCCTGCTGCTCAACTTCGGTTTCGGATTTATGTTCACCCTGGCCTGGTGGCTGCTGCAGGGGGCTCCCCTGCCCGCAAACCCCATGGGCTGGACCGGGGCGATCTACGTGGGCCTGTTCGAGATGGGCATCACCTTTTTCCTGTGGCTACGGGCCATGCGCCTGACCCGCTCGGCGGCGCGCATCGGCATCCTGGTCTACATCGCCCCTTTCCTCTCCCTGGTACTCATCCACTTCGTACTGGGCGAACACGTTTTGCCCGCCTCCTTTATCGGCCTGGTCATGATCGTTGCCGGCATCCTGTGGCAACGCGGGGGAAGTGAAAGGTCGAAAGTCGAAAGTCGAAAGTGACAAGTTGAAAGTAAAAAAACCTCGAAGAACTTTCCCAGACTATCTTGTATTCCGCCACGCAACTCACTTCTTTTTTCTACGTTCTACCTTCTACCTTCTACGTACACCGAAGGTGACCGGCAAATGGCCAGGGGCGAGTGGCCAGGGGCCAGTGGAAGCGATCCGGAAAATCCGGAGGGGGCTTGCGGCCAAGACTTCTCCCCCGCTTCCCAACTTCCCAACTGTTTTTTTTACCGGAGAGGTGGCCCATCCAAGCAGGCGATAACCCGGGCGGGAGCGCCGTCGCTTGCGGCAATCAGCAGGGGAAAAATCGCCAGATCAAACCCTTTTTCCGGCAGGCGCTCAAGCCCGCGCAGGTTCTCGATGAGCAGTATCCCGTTTTCCAGGAGAATGCGATGGGCCGGGTAGTCCACTGATTCCGGCGGATCCGGGGAAGGAGAGTCCATTCCGATTCCCCGCAGGCCGGACCGGGAAAGCCATTCCGCCGCCGCCGGTTCAATGATCGGGTAGCCGTGAAAATAGTTATCCGTTCCCCACAAACGATCCCATCCCATATAGAGCAGCAAAAAATCACAACGAGGTTTTGCGGCAAAAAAGCGCTCCAAGCGATCGACGCTCAGGGCTTTGTCGCAAAGCGACAGACACCGGGCGGGCCCCATGAACCGCTCCGGCGCAATATCGTCCAGGCATTGCCCGCCGGCCAGCATGTGGGCCGAAGCATCCACGTGGGTGCCGGTGTGGGACGTGAAGGAGAGGCGGGTTTCCCGGAAACCCTCCGCCTCTATCGTAGCCAGGGGTGCGATTCGAACCGGCGGCGTGCCGGGATAGACGGGCATGCCCGCTTCCAGGGGATGGGTCAGGTCAATAATTGTCATGCGGAC
The DNA here is from genome assembly GCA_011049425.1 of Candidatus Aminicenantes bacterium. NCBI lineage: Bacteria > Candidatus Aminicenantota > Candidatus Aminicenantota bacterium. The sequence continues at coordinate 9,321 of DSBM01000020.1, read as the reverse complement.
TTGCGGCCGTTCTCCACGCGTCCGTCCAGCAATTTAATGGTGCGTTGGGCATAAGCGGCCACGGTGTTGTCATGGGTAACCATTATAACGGTCTTTCCCGCCTGCCACAACTGCTTGAAAATTTCCATGATTTCCCGGCCGCTGGCGGAATCCAGGTTGCCCGTGGGTTCGTCGGCCAGCAGGATGGGAGGATCGTTGACCATGGCCCGGGCAATGGCCACGCGCTGCTGCTGTCCGCCGGACAATTCCGTGGGCCGGTGACCGCGCCAGTCCCACAGGCCGACCTGAGTCAGCATTTCCTCTACGCGGTCGCGGCGCTCGCGGCCGGATTTGCCGTTGAACAGCAGTGGCAACTCTACGTTCTCGAAGGCGGTGGCATAGGGCAGCAGGTTGAAGTTCTGGAACACGAAACCGATCTTGCGGTTACGGATGCCCGACAACTGGTCGAAAGAAAGACCGGACACGTTGCGGCCGTCCAGTTTGTATTCCCCGGACGAGGCGGTGTCCAGGCAACCGATGATGTTCATCAGGGTGGATTTTCCGGAACCCGACGGCCCCATGACGGCCACGAACTCGCCCACCTGGATATTCACGTCGATGCCCTTTAGGGCCTCGAAGGGCAAATTGCCCATCTGGTAGACTTTGCGGATATCGTCCAATTGAATCACAACAGCCTCCTCGGGTTCATTATTCATACCTCAATGCATCCACCGGGTTCAGCCTGGACGCGCGCAGGGCGGGAAAGATGCCGGACAGGAACACCAGGATTCCCATGACAACAATGAAGAGCAGAAAAATGTCAACGGAAAAGCGGGGGCGCAAAAGGTAGCCCGCGATGCCCTCCACGTCATAACTCATGGGCATCATGCGCACCAGGGCCACGATGTTGAACGCCACCAGCCCCCCCCACACGGTGCCCTTGACGAATATCATCATGGCCTCCAGCAGGAACTGATAGACGATGTGGCGCCGCTTGGCCCCCAGGGCCATCTTGACGCCGATTTCACGGGTTCGTTCCCTGACCACCGCGTACATGAGGTTGGTCACGCCCACGGCGCCGATGAGAAGGGTCAATCCGCCGATCACGGCCAGGAAGATCTCGATGCCGGTAAACACCTTGGCCGACATCTCCGCGCCTTCCACGGTATTCCAGATCGGCATGGCGTAATCGTCTTCCGGATCGTAACGGTACTTTTTGCTCAACACCCGCCGGATCTCCCCTTCCAACCACTTGGACTGTTCCCGGCGTTTCGGCTGCACGTGGATGCGGTCCACGAAACGTTGCGAGTAAAGATTCAGGAAGGTGGTAAAGGGGATATAGACCTGGTCGGCGTCCATGCCCTCGTAGCCCGAACTCTGCAGTTTGCGTTTCATGACCCCCACAACCGTAAAGGGTGCCCGCTGCATGGAAATCATGCGGCCCACCGGTTCTTCGTCGCCGAACAATTCCTCCGCGACCTTCCAGCCCAGGAAAATCACGCGGCGGGATTGTTGAATATCCAGTTCGTTGATGAAGCGTCCGCCGGCCCGGGGGATCTGGTTGCGCATGAAGCCGAAGCAGGGATTCACACCGTTGACGTTGCGGTTGACCGCCCGGTCTCCGTTGCGCAACTCGAAGCGGGAATATGACTCGGGCGTAATTTCGGCGATCTCCGGGATGTGAGAACGCAGCAGGTCGACATCTTCGGGATAGAGGCGGACGCGCCGGCCCTTGGGCAGTCCCTGGTATATCTTGGATGTCTGGCCGCCGTACACGATGAGGATATTGTCTCCCAACCCCTTGAAACTGGCGGAAAAGGTCTCGCTCAATCCCCTCCCGAAAGACATGAGCAGGAGCAGGGAAAGCGCGCCCCAGCCGATGGCGAAGGTGATCAGCGACGTTTTCTTACGCCGCTTGCGCAATTCACTCATGTAGAGTTTCAGCAGGTGCGTTTTCATCTAGCTCCTCAATGCCTCGATGGGATTGGTGGAAGCGGCCTTGCGCGCCGGCGCGATCCCGGCGATGGTACCGATCACCAGCAGGATCAACACCGTGACCACTCCCACCAGGGGATTGATCTGGGGAACACCGACGTAATCGCGGATCTTTTCCGCCGGCAGCGCCCGGATCAGGAGCGCGGCGGCGGCGAATCCGGCCACTCCGCCCATGATGATGATCACCAGGGACTCGGAAAAGAACTGGGTCAGGATCTGGCGGCGCCTGGCTCCCACGGCCAGCTTGACGCCGATCTCGCGCGTGCGTTCCTCCACCACCACCATCATGATGGAAGCCACGCCCACGCCCCCCACCAGCAGGGTAAAGGACCCGATCATGCCCAAAAAGATGTTGAACGCCAGAAAAAACACGTTCACCTGCTGCAGCATTTGCGACTGGTTCCATACAAACAGGGCGTCCGTATCATCGGGGTGGAATTCCATGCGCCGGCTGAGGTATCGTCGCAGCTTGCGTTCCAGCCCGGCGGGATCGACGCCCGCATGGCCGCTGAAAATGAAATTCCCTACGTACTTGTCGCCGTACAGAGCGGAAAAAGTGGTCCAGGGCATGAACAGCGTCTGGGTGTCGCGGTTGCCCCCGTAATTGCTGGGCTGAATCTTTTCTTTCATCACCCCCACCACGGTAAAGGGCACGCCCTCCACCATGATCCGGTCGCCCACGGGTTCTTCCTCCTTGAACAGGTCCCGGGCCAGGGTGTCGCCGATAAAACACACGCGGCGGCGGCGCTCCTGGTCCAGGCGGTTGATGAAGCGTCCCTTGGCGGGGATGGTGTTGCGCAGCGCTTCATAATGGAGCCCCACGCCGCGCACCGTGATAATGAATTCCTCGCGCCCGTGGCGCAAGCGCCGGCTGCGGCGGAATTCGGGGCTGATATGTTCGATGCCCTGAATGTGCTGTTTGAGTCCGAGCACCTGTTCCGGTGTCAGGCGAATGGGGCGGCCCTTGGTGAAACCGCCGTACTCCATGGTGGTGCGGCCGGGCCACACCACCACCAGGCGGTCGCCCATACCGCGCATGTTCTTCATCGACTGGCGCTGCACGGAATTGCCGAAGGCCAGCAAAAGCACCACGGCAAAGGTGCCCCACATCACCCCCGAAAGAGTCAGGACGGTGCGCAGGGGCTGGCGCACCAGGTCCCGGAACAGGTTGCGAAAAAAAGTCGCGATCATTGGATTTCCCGGGGCGGGCGCTCCACTACCTGTTCGCCTGCCTCCAGGCCCGCGACGATCTCAACGTTCAAGCTGTCGGAGAGACCGGTTTCGACCTTGCGTTTAGAAATTTTCTCTCCGGCCTGGACCTCCACGCTGCGGTTGCCGTTGTCAAAAGTAACCAGGCGTTCCGGCACGACCAGCACATTCCTGCGCTCCTGCACCTTGATGTTGGCCGTGGCTGAATACCCCGCCCGCAGCACCGTGTCGCCGGTTTCCACAACGGATATCTCGATATCGAAAAGGGTGGAGTTGCCGTCCTTGTGGGCCTTGGGCGAGATGCGCTCCAGGCTCCCCTTGACTCCTGTATCCGGCAGGGCGCCGATCTGGATTTCCGCCACCATGCCAACCTTCAGCTTACCTACGTCGATCTCGTCCACCGTGCCCTTAAACAGCATGCGCCCCATGTCGGCCATGGCGCACATTTCCGTTCCCGGCTGGAAATTGGTCAAGGGCACCACGGGATCGCCCACGTACACGTTCTGGGACAGGATCACCCCGGTAATGGGGGACTTGATAACGGAGTCGATGTCTTTGCGGCCGGCCATGCGGATGCGTCCCTTATCCAGCAGTTCGAAGCGCTCCCTGGCGATCTGGGCGCGGATGCGGGCCTCCTGGAAGGCGGCCTCCGACTGCTCCATGTCGGAACGGGAGATCAGGTTGGCCTCAAACAGTTTCAACTGGCGCCCCCGCTCGCGGGAGGCCTGGTTCACAGTCACCTGCGCCATCTCCATGTTGCGCCGGGCCTCGTTATATTCCAGGGGCGTGGGATTGGGAGAGATTTTAAACAGCGGCTTGCCCTTTTCCACAAAATCCCCGATTTTGAAATGGATCTCGCTGACGATGCCCGAGATGGTCGATTTCACCTTGACCTCGTACTCAGGTTCGATGGTACCCACCGCCAACGCCTTCTCGGCGATAGTGCCCCGCTTGACCTCAACCAGTTTGACCTCGCCTTCCTCTCCGTTGGAACCCCGCAACAGGGCCCAGGCGGCTGCGACTACAAGCACGGCCAGCAATGCGTAAAGCAGAATCTTTTTCATAATCACCTCGGTATCCATTAGCGCTTCATATTGCAATAACGTGCGAGCGGCAAGAAAGGTTCCGACCCGGTGTCGAGCAGGTTTTTTCCCGGCTGCGCTTGTGGTAGCATGTCGCTCCATGAACACGTTGCGCCCGGTTATCCCCAAGCGCCGATTTCCCCTGCAAGAGCTGCTGGCCTGGTGGGACCGTTGCCGGCGCCCCCTGCCGTGGCGGAATGAACGCTCTGCCTGGCGGACCTGGGTTTCCGAAGTCATGCTGCAGCAGACCCGGGTGGAAACGGTGATTCCCTATTTCCTGCGTTTCCTGGATCGTTTTCCCACTCCGTTATCCCTGTCGAAAGCGGATTCGGATAGCCTGATGAAAGCCTGGGAAGGTCTGGGCTACTACCAGCGGGTCCGCAACCTGCAGCGCGCGGCCGTTCAAGTAGTGGAGCAACACGGCGGTATGGTGCCGGATGACCCCAGAATTTTCAACACTCTTCCCGGCGCGGGTCCCTACATCGCCGCCGCGGTGATGAGCATCGCCTTCAAACACCCCCTGCCCGCGGTGGATGGCAATGTGCTGCGTGTCATCGCCCGCTATTGTGGCAGCCAAGCGGTTATTCGCCAAACCGCTCAGCGTGACCGGGTGCGGCGCATGCTGTCCCGAATCATTCCCAGGGAACGCCCCGGAGATTTCAACGAGGCGCTGATGGAGCTGGGCGCCCTGGTCTGCACGCCCTGCTCACCAGCATGCGGCGCCTGCCCCCTGGCTTCGACCTGCCGGGCCCGTCATTTTGGCCTTACCGGTCAATTGCCCGTGCGTGCCCGGCGTCCGGCGCCGCCGGAGATCAACGTGGCCGTAGCCGTGGTGACGCACCGGGAAAAGATCCTGGTGCGGCGGCGCCCCGAAGGCCACCTGGGCGGATTGTGGGAATTTCCCGGCGGACGCCTCGTAGCGGACGAGACGCCGGAAGCGGCCATCCGCCGGACCTGCCTCACGGAGTTGGACATGAAGATTGAAGTGGGCGAAGCCCTGACCACGGTCCATCATGCCTACACCCACTTCCGCATCCGCATGCAGGTGTTCCGGGCCACCTGTCGATCGCGGCCCCCGGCGGAAGCGATAAACCTGCGCTGGATCACGACCGCCAAGCTGGAATCGTTGCCCCTGCCCGGGGCCAACCGCAAGGCGCTTCCCGCCATCCTGGAAAGGCTGTAGACGCAGAGAAGAAAAAAGAAGTTGAGGAAGTTGAGGGTGGAAAAGAAGTGAAGTTGCCACTTTCTTTATCCCTCCGTGTGTTCCGTGGTTGCTCTTGTATTGTTTTGTTTTCAAGCTTTCCCACTCTTCAACTTTCCCGGTGTTTGTAATTCCTTGACGAATATGTCATAGTGATTCGGGGTTCACTTGTGAACCCCTTTTTAAGAGGAGGGTAGAATGCCTGATCAAGTCATTGATCTGGAACAATTCCAGAAAAAACTTACCCCAAGACGCATCGGTCTGCTGGCCCTGGTGCTGCTGGTGATCATCGCCGCGTTCTCAAGTTTCTACATTGTAGACCAGAAAGAAGAAGCGGTGGTACTGTTCCTGGGGAAATACACCCGGACCGCGGGGCCCGGCCTGCACTTCAAGCTGCCGTTCGGAATTGAAAAAAACTTTAACGTACCCACCCAGCGGGTCTTGAAGGAAGAGTTCGGTTTCCGCGCGGAACAACCGGGAGTTACCACCACCTACTCCTCCCGCGACTACACCAGTGAATCGGAAATGCTCACCGGAGACCTCAATATTTTGGATGTAAGGTGGATCATCCAGTACCGCATCAAAGACCCGCGCCAGTGGTTGTTTAACGTGGAAAACCAGAGGAAAACCATCCGCGACCTCTCCCAGTCGGTGATCAACCTGCTGGTGGGCGACCGCACCATCTTCGATGTCATCGGCAATGAACGCGCCAACATCGAGGTAAAGGGCCAGGAGATGATGAACCGCTACTTTGACCTGTACGAACTGGGGGCCCGGGTAACCACGGTAAAACTGCAGAACATCGTACCGCCCAAGGGTACGGTCCAGGACGCCTTTGAAGACGTGAACAAGGCCATTCAGGACCGCTCGCGCCTGATCAACGAGGGCAAGGAAACCTACAACAAGACCATCCCCCGGGCACGGGGTGAAGCGGAGCAGGTGATCCAGGAAGCGGAAGGCTACGCCATCGAGCGGGTCAATCTGGCGCAGGGCGATGTGGCGCGCTTCCTGGCCGTGTACGAAGAGTACCGCAAGAACCCGCGCATCACCCGCATGCGCCTCTACTTTGAAACCTTTGAAGAGATATTCAAGAAAGTGGGAGACACGGATATCATCGACAAGCGCCTCGGCAACTTCCTGCCATTCAAGAACATTGAGAAAGCCGCATCCAAGGGAGGTGACCAATGAAAACCGGACGCACCGTATTGATTACAGTGGGCGTATTGGTGTTCCTGTTCCTGCTCATGGGCCCCTTCTACGTATTGGAGGAAGGAGAATTGTCCGTGGTTACCCGCTTCGGCAAGATCATCAAGACTGAAGAAATAGCGGGGCTGAAATTCAAGATGCCCTTTGTGGACAGCGTGAACAAGTATCCCAAGAAAATCCAATCATGGGATGGCGAATCCCAACGCCTGCCCACCGAAGAGAATCAGTTCATCTGGGTGGACACCACCGCGCGCTGGCGGATCGTGGACCTGAAACTCTTCTACGAATCCGTGGGCACCATTAACCAGGCCCAGTCCCGACTGGACGACGTCATCGGTTCCGGGGTGCGCAAGATCATCGCCCGCAACTCCCTGCGGGAAGCGATCCGCAACTCCAACGTCATCAACGAGATCGAACGCCGCAACGTGTTCCAGAACGCCAGCGGCTTGGACGAGGAAGGAGAGGCGACCCGCGACATCTCCGTGATCGCTTCCACCTTTACCGACGTAAAGTACGAAGGTATCCAGGTGGGACGGGAGGAACTCTCCAATCGTATCCTAAAGGAAGCCCAGACCATCACCCCCACATACGGCATCAAGCTCATCGACATCATTATCCGCCAGATCAAGTACTCCGACGACCTTACCCAGAGCGTCTACAACCGCATGATCAAGGAACGCAACCAGATCGCCCAGGCATTCCGATCAGACGGCGAGGGCGAGCGCGCATTGTGGATGGGAAAGAAGGACCGCGAACTGCGCACCATCCGCTCCAAGGCCGAACGCGAGGCAAAAGAAATCAAGGCCAAAGCGGACCAGGAGGCCCTGGAAATCCGCAATCGCGCCTACTCAAGGGATGCCGAGTTCGCTGAGTTCTGGATCGCCATGCAAAGCTACCAGGAAATGTTGCCACGCATGCGCAAGGTCCTGTCCACGGACTTCGAGTTCTTTAAGTACCTCTACCGCAAGCAACCCTGATCAGGACCACATAGCCGCCGGGGAATCTATCCCCGGCGGCCGGCCTGGCGCGCCACCCGGACCCTGCCTTCCCCTATCCGTGGTTCCGTGTTTTGAATGAATTCCCCGGTTCGGGTCTTTACGCTCAAGTGGTTTTCCGCTTTCTACCTTCTACGTTCTACAGGGCGGTTCGCGAACCGCCCCTTGCACCTGCCACCTTCTTTTAAGAATGGGCGACCGGCCGGTCGCCCCTACTCTTTATACTTCTTCCCGCTTCAACTCTTCAACTTTTTGCAAACCGCCTTACAAACCGAAGCGTTCACGGATATCCCGGGGAACCGCGTCCTTGTGGACCATAATGCAGATGGTTTTCAACTGTACATAGGGCGCAGACATGTACAAAAAACCGCCGAACTTGCGGTCCACCGTGCCACCCGAGTTCTTAGTGTAGTAAAAAGTCTCGCCCCGCTGATCATTTGCCATACCCACGATATGCATGAGGTGGTCATCGGTGGTGGTGAAGTTTTCAAAAGTTTCCTGGCGCATCGCCTGGGTAATTTCTTTTTCGGCAATGGGTTCAGAGAGCTTGCGTTCCTGTTCCTTTCGGGTCATGTCTTCCCAGTCCTTTTGCGGCACCAGGCCCAGCCCGGTTTCGCGGGAAGAAAAAAACTTTTCTGAAACGTCACCGTCCCAGGCCACGGAATAACCATTCTGGAGCGCGTGGTCCACAATGCGCATCATCTCATCCATGGGCAGATTAAAGTAATCCGCGTTGTAGGTCCAGTTGTCGGGGATCTCAAGCCGCACCCGCGTCCAAAACGGATGATGGGTATAGGAAGTAAACTCCACGTAGTTTTCGGGGACGATCCGGGCCACATCGCGAGCGAACTCACGCGGAGTCATGGTGTTGCCCTCATGATTCACAGCCTGGGGAGGGACGCCAAGGTAGATATCCAGCACAGCCCCCAGGGCTTCTTGCCAGCGCGGCGTCACCCGCCTCCCGCGGCGTTTGAGCACGCCGTCCACCATTCCCTGGAGCACCGCCACCATCTCACCATGGTTGTGGCGTTTCTCGTTAATGCGCATACCGGGATAATCCGCTTCCGGCACAATGCCGAAACGGGCCACCTGCTCGAGGACGTCGTGGCTCTGGCCGCCCTGCTCAAAATTGGCATGCCCGTGCAGACGAATGTAGTTCTCCGCCTTGCGGGGATAGGTGTGGCGCACCACGTACATCTCCGACAGGTCAAGCTCCGGACCGCCCAGGCGCAGGGTTTCAGACTCCAAGAAAGAGACCGTGGCGAAACACCAGCAGGTTCCGGTCCAGTACTGGTTTTTTACCGGCGTATGCGGGATTTCTTTTACCATTTTAAAGCGGTACGGTTCAGGCTCCGGCTTTTCTTTCGCGGCAACCACCGGGGCGGCGGCGAATAACAAGCCGCACATTACCAGGGATATCAGGATTCTCTTCTGCATGTAACCTCCTCGTAGAGCCGGAAACGGCCCAGGAAATTACTTTATCAATCAAGAGAAAAAAACTCAACGCAGGAGAGTGGGAAAGTTGAAAAGTAGGGGCGGTTCGCGAACCGCCCGTACACTGTCTCCTGCCACCTTATTTCAAATCCCAAATTCTAAATCCCAAACAAATTCAAATGACCCAAATCCAAATGATCCAAAAAAAAAGCGTTACGGT